>JANMMX010000125.1:0-16446 GCA_031373605.1 Allobosea sp.
CTGGACCGCTGGCATTTCACTTCTCCTTGCCGGTCCGGGTTCAAGGCCCGGCCGCATTCCACATCTGTCTACGTCTCAACCTGTCAGCCGGTTTGCTGTCTTGCCCTGAAGTGCGACGATTTTCGCCAGCGCCCCGGCAAATTGCGCAATGTCAGCTTCAGTCGTGGTCCAGCCCAGGCTGGCCCGGATAGCGCCCTCAGCGAGATAGGATGCAACGCCCATCGCATCAAGCACATGCGACCTCGCCACCTTGCCCGATGAGCAGGCCGCGCCTGACGAAACAGCGATGCCTGCCAGATCAAATGCCATCAGCAGCATCTCGGCGCGCAGGCCGGGGATCGCGAACAGGCTGGTGTTGGGCAGGCGTGGCGCATTCGCGCCAAAGAACACAGCTTCAGGAGCAAGCGCGCAGACCTCGCGTTCCAGCTCATCGCGCAGGCCAGCAAGCCGCAAAGCCTCGCTTTCCTGCTGTGCAACGGCCTCAACCAGCGCCGCAGCCATACCTGCGATGCCTGCCAGATTTTCGGTGCCCGGACGGCGGCGCAACTCCTGCCCGCCACCGCGCAAAAGACGCGCAGCCAGCGGCAGATCGCAATTGCCGAGAATGATGGCGCCAATGCCTTTCGGCCCGCCAAACTTGTGGGCCGAGATGACCAGCGCATCCGCTTCCAGATCGCCCAATCGGCAAGGCGCCCTGCCCGGCATCTGCACCGCATCGCACACCAGAATCGCACTGTGCTCGCGTGTCAGCGCAGCGATCTGCTTCATCGGCTGGAGCACGCCGGTTTCGTTGTTGGCTGCTTGCAGTGCAACGACCAACTGATGGGGCTGGTCTGCAAGTATCTCTTCCAGCCGACCGAGATCAACCAGACCGGAACTATCGACCGGAATCAGCCCCGCGCTTGCGCAGTCAGGGCTGTAGCCATGAAGGGCGGCCACATGCTCGGTCATTCCAATCAGCACGCGGGAGCGGCGTGCAAACGCATAGGGGAGCAGAACCGTGTTCAGCGCCTCTGTTGCGCCGGAGGTGAAGATCACATCGCCCGGTCTCGCCCCGAATGCACTGGCGATTTTATCGCGCGAAGTTTCGAGCAGCGCTTTTGCTGCGCGACCCTCGGCATGCACAGAAGACGGATTGCCTGACAGCTCCAGCGCAGCCATGACCGCAGCCTGAGCCGATGCGCGCACCGGGCTCGTGGCATTGTGGTCAAGATTGGCGCGCCTTGCTGCCAAGTTCAGGGTCTCCATCACATTCAAGATCAGGGGCGATGCAGGAAAGGCTTGAAAAAGCCCGCCTTGCCCGTGCTATACGGCCTTGCAACATCCAGAACGACAGTCGAAAATACGCAGATTCATGTTTGTTCTTGTCTTGTTCAGGGATGTTAGAACCATTCTAAGCGCTTGATGTAGGGCCGAGGGGCCCTGATCGTCAAGGGCGACAGGCGGCAAAAGGCCGGAGCTCTTCCGGACAAGGCCGATGCCAACCAACAGGATCGAGACAAGATGCCAGAGGTGATTTTCAATGGACCAGCCGGCCGCATCGAAGGCCGCTACCAGCCCGCCAAGAAGCGCGGCGCGCCGCTCGCGATCATCCTGCATCCGCATCCGCAATTTGGCGGGACGATGAACAACCAGATTGTCTACAATCTGTTCTATTCCTTCGTGAATCGCGGCTTTTCGGCCCTGCGCTTCAACTTCCGTGGCGTTGGCCGCAGCCAGGGCGCGTTTGACCATGGCGCCGGTGAATTGTCGGATGCTGCTGCCGCGCTCGACTGGATGCAGGCGCTGAACCCGGAAGCCAAGTCGTGCTGGATCACCGGCGTGTCGTTCGGCGCCTGGATCGGCATGCAGCTTCTGATGCGCCGCCCCGAAATCGAGGGCTTCATCTCGATTGCCGCCATGGCCAACCGCTATGACTTCACCTTCCTGGCCCCTTGCCCGTCCTCCGGCCTGTTCGTGCATGGCTCGGAAGACCGGGTTGCGCCTGTCAAGGAAGTCATGAGCGTGATCGAGAAGGTGAAAACCCAGCGCGGCATCCAGATCGAGCATGCCGTCATTGAGGGTGCGAACCACTTCTTCGATGGCAAGGTCGATGATCTGGTCGCCGAAGTCGGTCTTTACCTCGACCGCAATGTCGGCCCGGAAATCATGAAGGTCACAGACGAATCCTGATGGCCTCGTCTCATCCCGCATTCGAAACGAAACGCTGATGACTGCTCTCAAATCCGACTTCCTGCGCGTGATGACCGAGCGCGGCTTCATCCATCAATGTTCGGATCTGGCCGGGCTTGATGCACTGGCAGCCAAGGGCGAAGTCGTGGCCTATGTTGGCTATGATTGCACGGCGCCATCGCTGCACATCGGCAACTACATCACCATGATGATGTTGCACTGGCTGCAGGAAACCGGCAACAAGCCCGTCACGCTGATGGGCGGCGGCACGACCCGCGTCGGTGACCCCTCCGGCAAGGACGAGACACGCTCGATCCGCACGGTGGCGGAAATCGACGCCAACAAGGAGAGCATTCGCGGCGTGTTCTCGCGCGTGCTGCGGTTTGGCGAAGCCAAGACCGACGCCATCATGCTCGACAACGCGGAATGGCTGACGGCGCTGAACTGGATCGAGATGCTGCGCGATGTCGGCCGGCATTTCTCGGTCAACCGCATGCTGACGATGGATTCGGTGCGTCTTCGGCTCGAGCGCGAGCAGGAGATGAGCTTCATCGAGTTCAATTACATGATCTGCCAAGCCTATGATTACGTTGAGCTTGCACGGCGCACGGGCTGCAACCTGCAGATGGGCGGCTCCGACCAATGGGGCAACATCATCATGGGCGTTGATCTGGGCCGCCGCATGGGCACGCATCAGCTGTATGCGCTGACGACCCCGCTGCTGACCACGGCCTCGGGCGCCAAGATGGGCAAGACGGCGCAAGGTGCTGTCTGGCTCAATGCCGATCAGTTCAGCCCTTATGATTTCTGGCAATATTGGCGCAACACCGAAGACGCGGATGTTGGGCGCTTCCTGAAATTGTTCACGACTTTGCCTATGGGCGAGATCACCCGGCTTGAAGCCTTGCAAGGAGCCGAGATCAACGAGGCCAAGAAGGCACTGGCGCATGCCGCGACCGCATTGCTGCATGGTGCAACTGCAGCGGATGCCGCTGCCGAGACAGCGCGCAAAACGTTTGAAGAAGGCTCCATCGCCACCGACTTGCCGACCATTCAGGTTGGGGCTGCGGAACTCGCTGGCGGCCTTGGCGTGCTCAGTGTTTTTGTTCAGGCAGGTCTCGTGCCGTCGACAGGCGAAGCACGGCGTCAGATCAAGGCGGGCGGCCTGCGGGTCAATGACCGGCCTGTCACCGATGATCGCGCGACGCTTTCAGCCGGTGACGTGACAGCCGATGGCGTTATCAAGCTGTCATTTGGCAAAAAGAAGCATGTGCTGGTGCGCCCGGCCTGAGGCCGTCAATTCAACGCGACGGTTCTACCTGTCCTGACGGGCGCGCGGCGCGACTGGCGATGCCTCGCCCGTGGGTCGACCACCCAGCGGATCGACAAAGCGGCGCAGGATGCCAGGTGCGATCGCAGACAGCGGGTTGACGCTCATCGTGGGCTGGCTCGCCGTGCCGCTCAGCCGGAAATTGACTGCAAACAACCCTTCATACTGTCCGCCGCCCAGAATCTGTCCGATGATCGGCACCTGCGAGAACACATTGTTCAACGCATAGCCGGGCACGAATGTGCCACCAATGTCGATCCGGTCACGGCCATAGTCGACATTGCCCGAGAGTGTGAAGCCGACATTCGGCCCCCAGAGCACCGCTTCGCGAAGATCCACCCGCGCCGCGCTGCGCGTGAATTGCGCCCGCAACTTGGTGAACTCGACATTCGTGGCGTCAACTTTCGGCGTTGCAGCGCCTCGGTCGCCGGAGGCAGCGGGATTGCTCTGATCCGCCAGGACGCGCCGCAAGGCAGGCTCGTTGCGAACCTCGAAATCCTTCATCAGGACCAGGCCGGTCTGACGCTGCTCGCCAGGAGTCACCGTCAAGACCAGCTCGCCACCATAGGCCCGCCGGTAAAGATCGAGATACCGCAGCGTCGCACCGCCATCTTCGGACTGCAGCGTGACCTGGCCCGGTCCATCACCTTGTTTTGCAAATCGGACTGTCATCGGCGCCTTGCCGATGCGGCCGTCAAAGCTCAAGGCACGCACGTCCTTGCCACGCTTGGAGAGCTTGAGCACGGCATTGCCGATGGCCTCGGCGTTGAAGCCGGTCAGGATCGGCACCGACAGATCAAGATCGATATCGCCTTCGCGCGGGCGGTTGGGCGTTCGTGTCTGGGAGCCTGCCGGTCCGCCCGAAACATCCTTGAGGAAAGGCCTGGCATCGGCAACCGCCCCACGGATGGTGAGCTTGGTGACGCCGCCCTCGCGTTTCGCCTCAACACGCAGGTCATCGCCCGGTGAGAGCTTGAACGACGAGAGCGAGGCGCTTTCAAACGCATTTGCCTTGTCCAGAGAAACCTTGCCTCTGAGCATCACAGGGGCGCTTTCAAGCACCAGATCGTCGAGATCGGGGCCCTCCTTGTCGGAGTTAAGCGTAAAGGCCAGACGGCCAGCTCGACCTGCGGGCTTGGTCCAGCTTGGCAGCAGCCCTTCGATTGCAGCCCGTGTCAGATCAATCTCGACACGGGGGGCGGCTGCGCTGGCACGCCCGAGGCCCTGGGTGACTTTCACCGCGACAGGCCCGGTGACAGCCCCGTCAAAGCCCAGGCCCCGCTTTTGCCTTGCGGCCTGATCCAGCACGAGATTGACTGTGGCCTCGCCCTGCCCCTTGGCAGTCTGCTTGAGCTCTATGGCGGCACGCTCGCCGCCGATCTTGCCATCTCCGCGCAGGGTCAGCCCGCTCCGGTCATAGCTGAGCGCGAGATTCGCGCCTTCAAGCTTCTCCGTGCCAAGCAAGGTGTCCGAGTTGACGTTGGACACAACGCCGTTCGATTGAACCTGAACCTCATCCGCTTTCAAATCCTCGACCAGCGGCAAGGCAACGCTTGTCCTGAGATCAACTTCGCCGCGCAGCTTGGCCGGATCAAGCTGGACCGGTGCAAACTCTTTCAAGGCCGGGCTGGCCAGCAGGGTCGCAAGAGATGCCACTGTGCCTGTGGCGCGAAATGTCGATTTTCCGACAGGTCGCTTCAGCAGCATGTCTGCAATCGCGAAGGTGCCTTCAGTCAACATCAACGGCGCGACCTTGCCAAGGTCGACGCGGGCAGCGGGAATCGCGAGGTTGACGCCACGCGCACTGACCGTGCCGGTCAGCTCGGCGTCTGACAGGACGGGCAGTCCCGGTGCCAGCCGGAACCGGACGCCGCCCGCAGCAATTGCCACCTCAACGGCCTCGTCGGGGATCGGCAGACTGGCAAAGGCGTTGCGCACATCGGCCGGCGTCATGCGGACATTCACTTTCAGCTCCCTGAGCAGCCCGTCATCAAGACGCTCGGACAGAAGGCCGTGCACCTGTGGTGATGTCAGGGCTGGCCAAAGCGCAAGCAGGCTGCGTGCCTTCGTGTTCGTCGCGCGGACACTGACCTCATGCCCGATGCCATCAATCGCCCGGTAGGCGCGGCCGGTGACCGAGACATCCATGCCGTCGCCCGAAACCGCGAGTTTCTGCAGCATGACCTCATCATTGTTGGGCTTTGCCAGCGCAAGCTCGAAGCGCGGAATCTGAACCGGCGCATCAGGTCCAATGCCGGGAACCTGGCCCTGGCCTGTCAAAACAAGTTGCATGGGTTGATCCAGAGGCGCATTCACCTGCCCGGAACCGGCAAGCTTCAGGTCACCACCTTCAATCACAACTTTCAGCAGATCGACCTGCTCGAATGTTCCGCTGCTGCGCGCAGACACATGCAACTTGTCCAGGTGATAGATCTGTGTGCCAAGCGCCTCGGCTGATGCCTTGCCTGCACCAACCTCGAAACTCGCTTCCAGCAAACGCTGACCATCCGGCCGTTCGATCAGGATCGCTTTTCCGCCCAATGGCAGACCTGAGAGGCGCATGCCGGTTTGGCCAGCCAGCAACGGCAAAACATCCGCCGGAACCAGATTGCTGAACCGTAGCTCTGCTTGCCGGGCGCTGTCTTCCGTGCGGGAGAAATCAATGCTGACGTCCTTGCGACCGCTCGGAGATGTGCCGCTGAGCGTCAGGCGGCTCACGCCCTCGCCCGAACGCGTGAGCTTGACCGTGACATTGTCGAGCGCGGTACGTTCCTTGCCCTGCGGATCGAGAAAGCTGATGTGGGCGCGGCTCAAGCCCGCGCTGTCGAGATCGGCGAGCCCGCCACCTTCGGCAAAGATCTTGCCCAGCTCGAGCAACCCTGTTGCAGCCGACAGCAAGGGGCTGGCTGCTGCTGGACCCTGGCCCAGAACAGCAACATCTGAAGCTCCAGTTCCCAGAATCAGCGCCCCTGACTTGTCGACACCCAGGCGCACATCCAATCCGCGCAAATCAACCGAACGCAGGCTGATGTCGCCGCGCAGCAGCTTGAAGGCATCATAGCCCATCACGGCCTGAGGGGCCTTGATGCGGGCTCCGTTGGCATGTTGAAAGACCACATCCTCGACGCTCAGCAGTGACTGCCCATCGATCCGGGCGAGGCCAGCCTTGTTGACGCTGACTTGCCATTGCTGACCCAGACGCTCACCGAGGGCCGTCGCAATCCGTTGCTCCAGCCCCGAAAGCGGCACAAAACCGAGCGCCAGCATGGCAGCTCCCGCGCCAAGCAAGGTGACAACAGCCACCAGGCAAGCCACCATCACCGCCGCAATGCGCCGCTTGGCACCCTTGATGCGCCAGCGGCTCGCACTGTTGGCGTGAGCGTGGTCTTGCGAGCGAGCGTGGTCTTGCGACGTCGTCAAATTGAATGGCTCCGGAATGACGTTACGCAACACGCACTTGTGGATGCGCAATGATATCGCGCCTGATTGGCGGATCACCTGTACGCTGCCTGACCGACAACGGCATGTCCAACGCGCCGATCAGCAAGGCTTCAGGAGTGAGCAGGAAAGTTCATCCAGAATCTTGTCAGGGACGTAGAGGTTCATGCACTGTGAAACGGTCGAAAGGAAGGCAATTCATGGCACTCAAAAGTGGCGACAAGGCTCCCGCATTCACCCTGCCAGGCGATGGCGGCAGCACCATTTCATTGGCCGACCTTACCGGGCGCAAGGTCGTGCTCTATGCCTATCCCAAGGACGACACGAGCGGCTGCACGCTGGAAGCGCAGAATTTCAACGCGCTGAAATCCGAGTTTGCTGCTGCAGGCGCAGACATCATCGGCATCTCGGCCGACAGCATTGCCAGCCATGACAAGTTCAAGAAGAAGTATGATCTCACCTTCCCCCTCGCTTCGGACGAGAGCAAGGTGACGCTTGAAGCCTATGGGATATGGGTCGAGAAAAGCATGTACGGCAAGAAGTACATGGGGATCGAGCGCACGACCTTCCTGATCGACAGCGCGGGCATGATCGTGCAGGTCTGGAACAAGGTGAAGGTGCCGGGCCATGCTGCCGAGGTTTTGGCAGCTGCCAAGGCAGCCTGAACTTCCCGCGCCACACCCGACGCAATTAACAAAAAAATCCGTCAAAAACCTCCCGGATTCTCGTTTGATTAACCTTAATCGACTGTAATCAAGTCAGTTAAGGTGTCCATTCGGGTGGCGTATGTCTGGTTCATGTTCGGCTGAGTTTCTGTCTTCACATCACGAAAACCCTCTGCCGCCCCGGCAGATGGCGGTGGCTGAGGCTTTGGGTGCCAGAACGTGCACGTTGCGGCGCTCAACCCTGCTGCTGATGTTGACCTTGCTTGCCGGTCTCACGGCCTGGACCGGCGCGACGGGCTGGTACTTTCTGCGCAAGGACGATCTGGTGGGGCGGCTCATCCAGCGCGAAACGGCCCGCCAATATGGTTATGAAGACCGCATCGCTTCGCTGCGAGTCGAGATCGACCGGTTGGCCAGCCGCGCACTGCTCGATCAGGACGGTGTTGAGCTCCGCGTCAGCGAAATCATGACGCGACAGAGCCAGCTTGAGACGCGCCAGGCCATGGTGATGGCGCTGGCTGACAGCCTGCAGGGCATTGGTGGCACGACATCGGTCGCCAGAACGCCGACGCGTTCACCAACGATCCGCTCTGGCGAGCCCGTTCAGGCGTCCGGCTTTTCTTTCTCAGGTCCTTCGACCAAGCCGACGCCCGCACCTGATGCCCCTGCCCTGCGTGGCGCCTCGTCACAGCCTGCAACGGGTTGGCAGTCCAGCGAGGAAAAACCGGAGCGCACGCCAGCGCAGATCATGGCATCTTCGATCGAGCATCTGCAAAAAGGTGCTGACGTCATCGAGAAGAGCCAGGTTGAAAGCCTGAAACGCATCGATACCAGCCTTCAGACGCAACAGGCGCGCTATCGCAAGGTGATCGCCGAGACCGGCCTTGATGCGGACAAGCTTTCCGCCTCGTCGCACGGCAAGGCAATGGGCGGCCCGCTTGTTCCGATTGATCCGGCAACCGCTGGTCCATTCGAGATGACCATGCGCGCCATCCAGCCGCGCATCCAGTCGGTCTCGCGGCTGAAGTCCGTTGTGGCCACGCTGCCGTTGGCGCGCCCTGTGGCGGGCAGCTCTGACATTTCGTCGAATTACGGCTACCGGCTTGACCCGTTCACGCGTGGCGCCGCCATGCATACCGGCATCGACTTCAAGGCTGAACACGGCACGACCGTGAAGGCGGCAGGTGCCGGCACCGTTGTTCTGGCCGAATTTCACGGTGGCTATGGCAACATGGTCGAGATCGACCATGGCAATGGCCTGACGACGCGCTATGCGCATCTCTCAGCCATCTCAGTCTCCGAAGGCCAGAAGATTGCGGCGGGCACCGCGGTCGGCCGTGTCGGCTCAACCGGTCGCTCGACTGGTCCGCATCTGCATTATGAAACGCGGCTGTCCGGCGATGCTGTCGATCCATCGCGCTTTCTCAAGGCCGGGCAGCATTTTCTGGCTTCGAACTGAGACTGGCGTCCAGCCTTAGTCGACGTCGCCGAGTTCGCCTGCCAGCGTGCCATAGACCCGCTGCGCCAGCGAAGCTTCCATGAACGGGCTGACATCGCCATCCAGAACATCGGATGGGCTGGTCGAGGTTGCGCCCGTGCGCAGGTCTTTCACCAGCTGATAAGGCTGAAGCACGTAAGACCGGATCTGGTGGCCCCAGCCGATCTCGCTCTTGCTGGCATTCTCGGCATTGGCCTTGTCTTCGCGCTTCTTCAACTCGGCTTCATAGAGCCTTGCGCGCAGCATGCCCCAGGCTGTCGCCCGGTTCTTGTGCTGCGAGCGCTCCTGCTGCGAGCCGACGACGATGCCTGTCGGCAAATGGGTGATGCGCACGGCCGAGTCGGTCGTGTTGATGTGCTGGCCACCGGCGCCCGAGGCGCGGAACGTGTCGATGCGGCAATCCGATTCCTTCACGTCGACAACAATCTTGTCATCGATGACCGGGAACACCCAGACCGAGGCAAAGCTCGTCTGGCGCCGGGCATTGGCATCAAATGGCGAGATGCGCACGAGCCGGTGCACGCCGGACTCGGTCTTGCACCAGCCATAGGCATTGTGGCCCTTGATGAGCAGCGTGGCCGACTTCAGGCCCGCCGTATCGCCATCCTGATACTCGACCAGCTCGACCTTGTACTTCTGACGCTCGCCCCAGCGGGTATACATGCGCAGCAGCATCTGGGCCCAGTCTTGGCTTTCGGTGCCACCTGCGCCGGGATGGATTTCGAGATAGGTGTCGTTGCTGTCAGCTTCGCCCGAGAGCAGTGTCTCGACCTGCATGCGGGCTGCTTCCTGCTGGACCGCGCGGATTGCGGCTTCACCCTCTTCAATGGAAGACGGGTCGCCCTCCATCTCGCCGAGTTCAATGAAGGCCAGCCCGTCCTCGATCTCGCGTTCGAGCTTGGTGATCCCGCTCATCTGCGTCTCGATGCCGGTGCGCTCGCGCATCAGCTTCTGCGCAGCTTCCGCATCGTTCCAGAAATCCGGCCCCTCGGCCAGTGCGTTCAGTTCAGCCAGGCGGCGCTCAGCGACATCCCAGTCAAAGATGCCTCCTCAGCAGTCCAATGGACTGCCTGGCGGCTTCGAGGCTGTTTTCAATTTCCGGACGCATGGATTGGCAGAGCCTTCTCAACAAATCTTCAGAACACGCCCAAGCTGGCGCGTTTGTGCGGGATTAAGGTGCTTGCCCGACGCTGTAAACAGCAGGCGCATGTTTTGTGGTGCAGATCAGTAAAGCCCGCCGGTACCCGAGCCGACAGATCGGCCACCAGCCGGCGCAACGCTGCCACCGGCACCACCTGAGCCTGCCACGCCAATGATCGAGTAGCTGTCAGGCGGGGCCGTACCGGGCTTGAAGGCTTCCAGCAAGCCACCCTCGCCGCCTGCGCGCAGACCGGTCTTGGGATCAACCCGGATCAGCTTGATGCCGGCAGGAACGCGGAACGGTGTGGCTGGCTTGTCCTTGAGCGCTGCCTTCATGAAATCACGGAAAATCGGTGCGGCGTATTGGCCGGCGGTCGCCGAGTCACCCAGCGACTTCGGCTTGTCGAAGCCCATGTAGACGCCCACGGCCAGATCCGGCGAGAAGCCGACAAACCACACGTCTTTCGCGTCGTTGGTCGTGCCGGTCTTGCCTGCCAGCGGCTTGCCCACATCCTTGACAACCTGCGCCGTGCCGCGAAGCACCACGCCCTCGAGCGTCGAGGTGATCTGGAAAGCGGTCAGCGGATCAAGGACCTGATCCCGGTTGTCGACCAGGCGCGGCTCGCGCTGGTTTGACCATTTGTCGCCCGCACAACCTTCGCAGACACGCGCATCATGGCGATAGATGGTCGCGCCTGAGCGATCCTGGATCCGATCAACCAGCGTCGGCTTGATGCGTTTGCCGCCATTGACCAGCATCGAATAGGCGGTGGTCATGCGCATGACAGTTGTCTCGCCAGCACCCAGCGCCATTGAGAGCACCGGCAGCATGTCGTCATAGACACCGAATCGGCGGGCATATTCCGCGATCAGCGGCATGCCGACATCCTTGGCCAAACGCACGGTCATCAGGTTCTTCGAGAACTCGATGCCATAGCGCAAGGTGCGCGGACCGGCTGGCTTGCCGTCGTAGTTTTCAGGCCGCCAGATGCCGAGGCCACCGCCCTGATCGATTTCGATCGGTCCATCAAGGATGATGCTTGACGGCGTGTAGCCATTGTCGAGCGCCGTCGCATAGACGAATGGCTTGAAGGACGAGCCTGGCTGGCGCTGCGCCTGCGTGGCGCGGTTGAATTCCGACTGATCGTAGGAAAAGCCGCCGACCATTGCGAAAACGCGGCCTGTATGCGGGTCCATCACGACAATCGCGCCGTTGACCTCAGGCATCTGCCGCAAACGCAGCTGGCCGGGGCGGTTCTCGACCGGTTCGACATAGACGACATCACCAACCGAGACGACCTGCCGGAGGTTGCGACGGGTCCAGCGGACGCCTTCACCCGAGAGGGTCGCGGTGTCGCGCTCCGTGCGCAATTGGCCAGAGGCTTCCTTGCGCGGCTGCAGGCCGATCTTGGCCGAATCGACCCCGACCTCGAGCACCACGCCCAGACGCCAGGGCTGCACGTCAGCCAGCGCCGGAATTTCAGCAATTGCCAGCCCCCAGTCGCGGGAAGTCAGCTCTGCTTTCTGGGTTGCGCCGCGCCAGCCACGGGCCTCATCATAGCGCACAAGCCCATCAACCAGCGCGCGACGCGCCATCAACTGCATCTTGGGATCGATGGTGCCACGCACCGAGAGGCCACCTTCGAGCAGCTTTTTCTCGCCATAGCGCTCAAGCAGCTCGCGTCGGATTTCCTCGGCAAAGAAGCCGGCAGCAATGTTGTTGGGCGAAACCACGCGCGGGTTCACGCCCAGCGGCTGCTTCTTGGCGAGATCGGCCTCCTCGCGCTTGGCGTGACCATTCTCGACCATCCGATCAAGCACATAGTTACGTCGCTCGATGGCGCGCTCCCGGTTGCGGATCGGGTGAAGATCGGTCGGCGCTTTCGGGAGCGCGGCAAGATAGGCCGCTTCCTGGATGTTGAGCTCATGCACCGACTTGCCGAAATAGTTCAGCGCTGCGGCTGCAATGCCATAGCTGCCCTGCCCCGGTGCCGGGGCGCCGAGATAGATCTCGTTCAGATAAAGCTCAAGAATCTTGTCCTTCGAGTAAGTCGCCTCGATTCGCATGGCGACAAGCGCCTCGCGAATCTTGCGCTCGATGTTCTGCTCAGAGCCAACGAGGAAGTTCTTCGCCACCTGTTGCGTGATGGTCGAGGCGCCTTGCGGGCGACGGCCGGACGCACGGTTGCGGAAGTTGGTCACAAAGGCACGGACCAGGCCTTCGGGATCGACGCCGATATGCTTGTAGAAATTTTTGTCTTCCGCAGAGAGGTAGGCATTGATAAGCATCTTCGGCACGGCCTGAATCGGCAAATACAGGCGACGTTCGCGCGCAAACTCAGCGATCAGGCTGCCATCACCGGCATGGACGCGTGTCATGACCGGCGGCTCATAATTCCGGAGCTGAGCCGAATCCGGCAAATCCTTGGAAAAATGCCACAGCGCACCTGCAACCACGGCGGCGCCGATCACAAAAACAATGGCACCGGCAGCAAACAGCCAACCAAACAGGCGCAGGACAAACCGCATCGGGCGACGAGCCTTCCAGTCAAATGCAATCACCCGGCTTTCCCGGGCAACGCATGGATTCAGGATACTTCTAGCATAATTCACATGGCAGAAGCGTGGCGTGAAATCCACAACACAACAAACAACCACCCTTGCCGCACCTTCAGCGGCATGGAGCGGCACTATGGCAAGGGCGTGGCCTTGCCATTGACCGAGGCCATTTTCCCGCGCTTCTCAAGATAAAACCGCACTGCGGCCTGCACTGACGCTGCAGCACCTGTCCGCCAGGCATCGGATGTCAGCAGCTCGATGTCTTTCTGGCTCGACATGTAGCCAAGCTCGATCAGCACGGACGGCACGTCTGGCGCGGTGAGGACACGGAAACCGGCGGATCGCAGCGGGATTCGATGCATCCGGACCGATCCTCCAAGTGATTCGACCAGATTGCGGGCAAACTGGCCTGAAAACGAACGGGTCTCGCGCTTGGTCAGGTCCATCAGGATGTCTGAAAGTCCTTCTGCCGATTCGCTGGCTTCGGCACCGGCCAATGTATCCGACTCGTTCTCCTTTGCTGCCAACCGGGCGGACTCGATATCGGTAGCCTTTTCGGCGCCTGTGTAAATCGTTGCGCCCCTGACCTCTTGCGCGGCTGACAGCGAATCGACGTGGATCGAGATGAACAGCTCAGCACCAGCCTCACGCGCCAGCCTGACGCGCTCAGACAGCGCCACGAACCGGTCATCGTCGCGGGTCATCAGCACGCGAAGGCCGCCCGATGATTCGAGCTGCCTCTTGAGTGTCTGGCCGAAAGCGAGCGTGATCTGCTTTTCCATGACGCCCGCCGTCGTGGCGCCGGCATCAATGCCCCCATGGCCCGGATCGATCACGATGGTGGGGATGCGCACCGGTGTCTCTGCAATGGTTGGCGCTGGCGCAACGCTTCTGGCGAGGGCTGCGCCGTCGGCAACCGCTTTCAGGAAAGTCTGCTGATCTGCCGAGCGCAATTCGATGACCAGTTCGCCAAGCCCACCGCGGCGCTCCTTGACACTGGCGCTGACAATCACGGCGGAGCTCGAAAGATCCATCACGATGCGTGCCCGATCCGGCGTGAACAGCCCGAACCTGGCAGCTGTGACAAAGCCGGCCTCCTTGCGGCCAAAGGTTGCCGGCAGCTGAAAATTGACGCCAGGCAGATCAAAAACGGCGCGATTTGGCGCGTCCAGCAGAAAGCCCGTCACGACAACCGGCCTGGACAGGCTGACCTTCAGTCGCACGACATCCTGCTCAACCTCGAAGCGCGCATCCGTGCCGACGACCTGCGGCATATCGCGGGCCAGAATCGTGGCGGGAAAGGCAAAGAAGGCAAAGGCCGCTGCCAGCGGCAGCAGCGCTATCGCAAGGTTCTTTCCGGCTGCACGAAACAGCATCCTGTCTCCTCCCGGCTGTCGGAAGCGATCCGCGAACCGGCCAGCGTCACATGTCGTTAACCATATAATGCGGAGGGGTTAACCGCAGGTAATAAAAGCGCCCCTGTCCGATACAGAATACGGGCAGACGTGAAGTGGTTGAACTTCGCCAGCTTGCATCTTTTCGCAATCTGCTTCTAATGCGCGTGCTGCGCCGTTTTGGTGCGAGATTCCGGTTTTCGACCTTCGGGTCGCTCGGAGTGTCGTATCCGGTTTTGCGCTTTATTTGAGGCAAAAAGCCAGCATAGCAGCGTTAACAGATCGTCCGTGGACGGCCTGCGTCAGGACAGTGTTCGGCGTCTGGCTCATCTGCGAGCGTGGAATCGCCCTTCGCAGCCAAAGTATGGCGCGAATGGCAGGTCGGGTCCGATGTCGAGGCAAGATCTGCTGCAGCGCAAGCTGCAGCCATCCCATCCGGGACTATTCCCGGGCTGGCGCCATCCCGGCGGGGCATTGCTCCGCCAGCAAGGCCGCGCGTCCTGCGCCGCCCTGTCCGCAAACTCGGCCCGAGATTGCGTTTTTACTCCTCTCCTGAAACCCGCCGGTGCAAACCGGCTTTTGCGCAGCGACCATCCGGGCGAGCGCGGGCTTTTTTCCGCGATGCCGCCCCTCAGGGTGCGCGCTGCGCCACTGGATCAATCCAATGGCCAACAAGATGCTTATCGATGCCACGCACCCGGAAGAGACCCGGGTCGTGGTGGTGCGCGGACAGCGCGTCGAAGAGTTTGATTTCGAATCCGCCTCGCGCAAGCCGCTGCGAGGCAACATCTATCTCGCCAAGGTGACGCGCGTTGAGCCGTCGCTGCAGGCGGCATTTGTGGAATATGGCGGCAATCGTCATGGCTTTCTGGCTTTTGCCGAAATTCATCCCGATTATTACCAGATCCCGGTCGCTGACCGGCAGGCGCTGATTGCAGCCGATGCTGCGGCATCAGAAGATGACGAGCGTGAGGAAGAGCGTCGTGAAAAGCGCGGGCGCGGCGGCCGCAACAAGGACCGCGGCCGCGGTCGCGGCAAGGCGCGCTCAGCCAGGCCAGATGCCAGCGTCTCCACCGATGCTGTGGACACTGACGAAGATGTTGCGGCCTCCGAGAATGCATCAAACGCGTTTGAAGCTGAGCCGGGCGACGCAGACGGACCTTCTGATGGCGAGATGACGCAAGCTGAACCGGTCGCTGAAAATGCGCCGCAGACTGACGACAACGGACATGATGACGAAGGCAATGGTGGCGAAGGCAATGGTGGTGAGCATCATGCCGACGACGCTCATCACGAGGAGCAGGATCAGGTCGAGCAGGTCGGTGGCGACGCCATGGACGATGTTCCGGACCGTCCGCGCCAGTTCAACCGGCGCCAGTACAAGATCCAGGAGGTCATCAAGCGACGCCAGATCATTCTTGTGCAGGTGGTCAAGGAAGAGCGTGGCAGCAAGGGCGCGGCACTCACCACCTATCTTTCGCTGGCAGGCCGCTATTCTGTGCTGATGCCCAACACGGGCAAGGGCGGAGGCATCTCGCGCAAGATCACCAATGCCGAGGACCGCAAGCGCCTGAAGGAAATTGCGCATGAGCTCGAGGTGCCAGAGGGCATGGGGCTCATCCTGCGCACGGCAGGTGCTGCCCGCACGCGCGTCGAGATCAAGCGCGACTATGAATATCTGATGCGCATGTGGGAGAGCGTACGCGAGCTGACGCTCAGCTCGTCCGCACCCTCGCTGGTTTATGAAGAAGGCAACCTCGTCAAGCGCTCGATCCGTGACCTTTACAACAAGGACATCGACGAGGTTCACGTGGCGGGCGATCACGCCTATCGCGAGGCCAAGGATTTCATGCGCATGCTCATGCCGAGCCATGCCAAGAGCGTCAAGAACTACCACGACGACCAGCCACTTTTTGCGCGTTACGGCGTCGAAAGCCAGCTGGACGCGATGTTCTCGCACACCGTCACGCTGAAATCAGGTGGCTACATCGTCATCAACCAGACGGAAGCTCTGGTTGCGATCGACATCAACTCGGGCCGCTCGACGCGCGAGCACAACATCGAGGATACGGCTCTCAAGACCAACCTCGAGGCAGCCGACGAGATTGCCCGCCAGCTGCGCCTGCGCGACCTTGCCGGCCTGATCGTCATCGACTTCATCGACATGATCGAAAACCGCTCGAACCGGGCGGTAGAGCGCAAGCTCAAGGACTCGCTGAAAAACGATCGGGCCCACATCCAGGTCGGCCG
>JANMMX010000241.1:0-1730 GCA_031373605.1 Allobosea sp.
CAATGTGCCCAAGCGGGGCCTGGGCGATGCCACGATCCAGATCCTGCACAACCATGCCCGTGCCACCGGCCTGTCGCTGCTGCAGGCGGCCCGCGCGGTGGTGGAAAGCGAAGAGCTGAAGCCCAAGGCGCGCACCACGCTGCGCGAAGTCACTGAGGCCTTTGCCCGCTGGAGCGCGCGCGCGCAATCCATGCCGCAGGGCCAGCTGGCCGAGCTGGTGCTGGAGGAGAGCGGCTATACCGACATGTGGCAGAAGGACCGCACTGCCGATGCAGCCGGTCGTCTGGAGAACCTGAAGGAGCTGGTGCGTTCGCTCGACGAATTTCCGGACCTGATCTCGTTTCTCGAGCATGTCTCACTGGTGATGGATGCTGACAAGGGCGGCGATGCCGACCGGGTCAGCATCATGACGCTGCATGGCGCCAAGGGACTGGAATTCGACACGGTGTTCCTGCCCGGCTGGGAAGAAGGCCTGCTGCCCAACCAGCGTGCACTCGACGAAAGCGGCCGCGCTGGCCTGGAAGAAGAGCGCCGCCTCGCGCATGTCGGGCTGACGCGCGCACGCCGCCGGGCCAAACTGTATTTCGCCTCGAACCGGCGCATCCACGGCATGTGGCAATCCAGCCTGCCGAGCCGCTTCATCGACGAATTGCCAGAGGCCTCAGTCGAGATTGTTGAAGCGGCCTCCAGCTTCACCCATGGCGGCTATTCCGGCTCGCGCTTTGACCGGATGGAAAGCTTCGGCTCAACCTATCAGACGCCCGGCTGGCAGCGCGCGCAGGCCAACCAGCGCAGCAACGAGGCGGCAGGAAAAGGCGCAGGAAGTTCTGGAGGCGGCAACTTCGCGGGTGGCGGCTATAGCGGCACCAACCCGATGGGTGGGCGCGGCTTCGGCTCGCAGTCAGCCGCCAGCGCCTCGCGACGCGGACCGATGATGATCGAGGGCGATCTCGCTGCAAAATCCTCCGGCCCGGCTTCCGCCTTCGGCACCGGCTCCCGCGTGCTGCATATGAAGTTCGGCCCCGGCACGGTCGCAAGCGCCGACGGCAACAAGCTCACGGTCGATTTCGACAAAGCAGGCCGCAAGATGGTGCTGGACAGTTTCGTGCAGGCGGGGTGAGCCATATGAAAACCATCGGCGTTGTCGGTCTTGGGCAGATGGGCGGGCGAATGGCGCTTTGCCTGAAGCGAGCCGGTTTTGCGGTGGTCGGCACCGATGCGAGCCCTGCTGCCATGGCGGCACTCGAAGGCCAGATCACGCTGGCGGCAACGCCTGCCGATCTTGCCCGGCAAACCGGCACCATCGTGCTGTCGCTGCCGACAGCGCAGATCGTCGAAGCCGTTGTGGCGGGCGCAGGTGGGCTGGCATCGGCGCTGCAACCGGGCGCGCTCATCATCGACACTTCCACCTCGCATCCGGAAACGACGCGCAGGCTCGACACGCTTTTGCGCGAGCGTGGCGCTGCCTTCATCGATGCGCCTGTCAGCGGCGGGCCGAAGCGCGCCGCCACCGGCGAGCTGACCATGGTGCTGGGTGGAAGTGAAGCCGACATCGCGCGTGCCAAGCCTGTGCTCGATGCACTCTCGACACGCCAGGTGCATGTGGGCGCATCGGGTGCCGGCCACATGGCCAAAATCGTCAACAACCTGATGTGCGCGGCGCATCTTCTGGTGGCGGGCGAGGCCTTCAAACTGGCCGATGCCGCGGGGCTTGACCCGGAACGCCTGCT
>JANMMX010000242.1:0-1562 GCA_031373605.1 Allobosea sp.
TGTCGAGAGCGCATCAAGCACCGGTTTTGCCCGCGCGATGTCAGCTTCACTGCCACCCAGCACCATGGTGAGCTCGCCGGTGGCGGCGCGCTTCGGCCCGCCGCTGACAGGCGCATCGATGAAGGCAGCACCCAGCGCACGTAGCTGCACATCGAGCCTGCGCGTGGTTTCAGGATGCGAGGTGGAAGTGTCGATGATGAGCGCGCCCGGTTGCAGCGCCGATGCCAGCCCGCCTGCGCCCGTCACCACCTCTTCAACGATCTGCGCTGTCGGCAGCGACAGCACAATTGTGCTGGTATGCCGGGCAAGGTCGGCAGGCGTCGCCACCAGCGCAATCTGTCCCTCCAGCACGGCCATGGCTGCCGCGCTGGCATCTGTACCAACAACATCAAAACCAGCCCGCCTGAGCGAAAGCGCCATGCGCCCGCCCATCTGCCCAAGGCCAATTACGCCGATGGTTTTCATAAGCTCACCCTGCCTGCACGAAACTGTCCAGAACCATTTTGCGGCCTGCCTTGTCGAAATCGACCGTCAGCTTGTTGCCGTCGGCGCTGGCGACAGTGCCGGGGCCGAACTTCATGTGCAGCACGCGGGCGCCGGTGCCAAAAGCGGAAGTCGGGCCAGAGGATTTGGCGGCGAGATCGCCCTCGATCATCATCGGCCCACGCCGCGAGGCACTCGCACTCGATTGCGAGCCAAAGCCACGCCCACCCATCGGGTTGGTGCCGCTATAGCCGCCGCCACTGAAATTGCCCGTGGTCTCGGTGCTACGCTGGTTGGCCTGTGCGCGTTGCCAGCCCGGCGTCTGATAGGTCGAGCCAAAGCTCTCCATCCGGTCAATGCGCGAGCCGGAATAGCCGCCATGCGTGAAGCTGGAGGCGGCTTCGACAATCTCGACAGAAGCCTCGGGCAGCTCGTCAATGAAGCGGCTCGGCAGGCTCGATTGCCACATGCCATGGATGCGCCTGTTCGAGGCGAACAGGAGCTTGGCACGTTTGCGGGCGCGGGTCAGCCCGACATGGGCGAGGCGGCGCTCCTCTTCCAGACCGGCGCGGCCGCTTTCATCCAGCGCGCGCTGGTTGGGCAGCAGGCCTTCCTCCCAACCCGGAAGGAACACCGTGTCGAATTCCAGCCCCTTGGCACCATGCAGGGTCATGATGCTGACGCGGTCCGTGTCGCCGCCCTTGTCGGCATCCATCACCAGCGAGACATGCTCGAGGAAGGAAATCAGGTCCGGGAACTCGTCGAGCGAGCGCACCAGCTCCTTCAGGTTTTCCAGCCGCCCTGCAGCATCGGCTGTGCGGTCCTTCTGCCACATGTCGGTATAGCCGCTCTCCTCCAGCACCAGCTCGGCCAGCTGGCCCTGCGGCATCGAAGAGGCGCGCGCGCTCCAGCGGGCAAAGGCCTCGGTGACTTCGCGTAGCGTGGTGCGCGCCTTGGGCTTCAGCTCTTCGCTTTCCACCACCGCGCGGGCCGCCTGCAGCAGCGACAGGCCGGTGGCACGGGCATGGTTGTGCAGGATCTGGATCGTGGCATCGCCCAGGCCCCGCTTGGGCACATTG
>JANMMX010000253.1:0-3170 GCA_031373605.1 Allobosea sp.
CGCCTGGCGCAGCCAGCAGAAGCTGGATGGCGACGTCCGCCCGATTATCGTCAATGTCTGCAACTTCGCCAAGCCATCAGAAGGACAGCCTGCGCTGCTGTCCTTCGATGATGCGCGCACGCTGTTCCACGAGTTTGGCCATGCGCTGCATGGGCTGATGTCGGATGTGACTTACCCGTCCATCGCAGGCACGGCTGTCTCGCGTGATTTCGTGGAACTGCCCTCGCAGCTTTACGAACACTGGTTCATGACGCGCGAGGTGATGGAGCGCTTCTGCCTTCATGCCGAAACAGGCGAGCCGATGCCGCCCGCCCTGATCGACAAGATCAAGGCCGCGCAAACCTTCAACCAGGGCTTCTCGAGTGTCGAGTACACCTCGTCGGCGCTTGTCGATCTGGCCTTCCACTCGTTGGAGCAGGTGCCAGAAAATTTCGATCCGCTGGCGTTCGAGGCAACAGAGTTGGCCCGCATCGGCATGCCTGCCGAGATCATCATGCGCCACCGCACGCCGCATTTCGCCCATATCTTCTCAGGCGATGGCTATTCTGCGGGCTATTACAGCTATCTCTGGTCCGAGGTCATGGATGCCGACGCTTTCAATGCCTTTGTCGAGGCGGGCGATGTGTTTGCGCCATCTGTAGCCGAAAAGCTTGAGCGCTATGTCTATTCGGCCGGCAATGCGCGCGACCCGGCCGAGGCCTACACATTGTTTCGCGGGCGCCTCCCGACGCCGGATGCATTGCTGAAAAAGCGAGGGCTCGCCGCCTGAGCGCGCGTTTCTAGCGGTAGCCGAATTTCGATTTGGTGCCATTGATCTGACTGATGGCACCAGCCTGATTGCCGCTGGCGCAGGTCGTGCGCGCGGTCGCGATCTCGGCGCTGACACTGGCGTGGACGCTCTTGGTAGTGTGGCCGGTGGCCAGATCATTGTCCATCACCGCCTGAAAACGCTCGACCTCGCCCGAGCAACCTTCGCCCGTGGGCAGCCGGAAGGTGTTTGGCGTCACGCCTGTCGGTGCCTGAGACGGGGAGGGCGCAGGCGGCGGCCCGCTGCTCTGGCAAGCGGCAAGGCCGAGCGTGACGGCGAAAGCGAGGGCAGGGGCAACAGAAGAGGCAAGACGCATGAGCTGGACCTGACGGGCTTAGGGAAAGGATTTGGCGACAAATTGACTGATTCCTGCTTCTGCCGCCATCACTCTTCATCTCCCGCAAAAACCAGTCCCCGCAGCAGGGCGAATCCCCTACAAGCGGCACAAGTCCTGCAAGGCCCGTCCATCCAGCCAGCCACGAGTGAAACTCCATGAAAGCCATCTGCGTGTTCTGCGGCTCCAGCCCCGGTGTCGATCCGATCTATGGCGAGGCCGCCTTCGCCATGGGTGTCGAGATTGCCAACCGCGGCATGGGGCTGGTCTATGGCGGCGGCAGTGTCGGCCTGATGGGCATTGTTGCTGACGGCGCGTTATCAGTGGGTGGCGAAGTTCATGGCGTCATTCCAGCTGCACTGAAGGCCAAGGAACTGGGCCACAGCAAACTCACGCGGCTTGACGTGGTCGAGACCATGCATGAGCGCAAGGCGCGCATGGCCGAGCTCTCGGACGGGTTCATCGCCATGCCGGGCGGCATCGGCACGTTCGAGGAAATTTTCGAAATCTGGACCTGGGCACAGCTGGGCATCCATCAGAAGCCGCTGGGCTTCCTGAATGTCGACGGCTTCTATGACGCGCTTGAGGCTTTTCTCGACGCCACGACGACTGCCGGCTTTTTGCGCCCGCACCACCGCGCCATGGCATTGTCGAACTCCAGCCCCGGCCCGCTGCTGGATGCGCTGGCGGCGTTCCAGCCGGTGCAGGCGGTGAAGTGGCTCGACCTGAAGCAGAGCTGACTTGTCCCCGCATTCTGGCCGTTTAACGGCTATAGGATTTTATTCTTGACATTGTAACGCTCCTCAGGTAGACATTGGGAACGCTGAAGAAGTGTCACTGAAACGGATGAGCCGCCGCGGCCCTGCTGCTGGCGGCTTTGTCATGTCCGAATCAAACCGAAGGATGCGTGATGCCCGTCGAGCCGCCGAAAGCCGAGCGCAGGACCATGACGGCGCTCAACCGCCGCACGCTGGTCAACCGGCTGTGGCGGGCGGCGGCCCTGCAGGTTCAGGCGCATGAGGCGCATTTGAAGGCGCTGCCTGAGGGCTCTGTTCTGGAGGATTCCGATGCAAAGGCGCTGGCGACCCTGGCCTGCACCTTGCGCGAATTGATGCTGCTGGATCAGGCGGCGAAAGGCGGCGTGAACGCCGTCCAATCGGGAGATGCCGATGGTGCTGTCGATACGCTCGAAACCTTGCGGGCCGAGCTTGCGCAGCGCCTTGACGGGCTTGTCGGCGAGGCAGGCAGAGGCCCTGCTTCGCCAGCTGGTGACGGCGCTGGATCGCCCGCATCTGGAGGTGCTGGCGCGGGACTGGCTGATCTGGGCCCGGCCTGACCAGCGCCCGCCCGAAGGCAACTGGCCCATCTGGCTGGTGCTGGGCGGACGAGGTGCCGGCAAGACGCGCACGGGCGCCGAATGGGTGCGCGGGCAGGCGCTGGGGCTGGCCGGGTTCAGTGCGCGGCCCGTCGGCCGCATCGCGCTGGTGGGCGAAAGTTTCGCCGATGTGCGTGATGTCATGGTCGAGGGTGTGTCTGGCCTGATGGCGATTCATCACCGGCTGGAGCGACCCAACTGGCAGCCCTCGCTGCGCCGCCTTGTCTGGCCCAATGGCGCCATCGCGCAGGCCTTCTCGGCGGAAGACCCCGAAAGCCTGAGTGGCCCGCAATTCGGTGCTGCCTGGCTCGATGAACTGGCCAAGTGGCCGCACATGCAGGAGACCTGGGATATGCTGCAATTCGGTCTTCGCCTCGGCGAACAGCCCCGGCAAGTGGTGACCACGACGCCACGCCCGGCGCCGCTCATCAAGCGGCTGCTGGCCGATCCGCGCGTGGTCGTCAGCCGCGCCACAATGCAGGCCAATGCCTTCAATCTTGCGCCGGATTTCGTCGGCTCGATCCTGCAACGCTATGGCGGCACAAGGCTGGGGCGACAGGAGATTGACGGCGAGCTGGTGCAAGAGCGCGCAGACGCACTCTGGACCCGCGATCAGCTTGAGAGCTGCCGCGAGGAGGGCGCCCCGCCGCTGG
>JANMMX010000265.1:0-12660 GCA_031373605.1 Allobosea sp.
GGCAACCTCGTCAAGCGCTCGATCCGTGACCTTTACAACAAGGACATTGACGAGGTTCACGTCGCGGGCGATCACGCCTATCGCGAGGCCAAGGACTTCATGCGCATGCTCATGCCGAGCCATGCCAAGAGCGTCAAGAACTACCACGACGACCAGCCGCTTTTTGCCCGTTATGGCGTTGAAAGCCAGCTGGACGCGATGTTCTCGCATACTGTGACGCTGAAATCGGGTGGCTACATTGTCATCAACCAGACCGAGGCGCTGGTCGCGATCGACATCAACTCGGGCCGCTCGACGCGCGAGCACAACATCGAGGATACAGCTCTCAAGACCAACCTCGAGGCAGCCGACGAGATTGCCCGCCAGCTGCGCCTGCGCGACCTTGCCGGCCTGATCGTCATCGACTTCATCGACATGGAAGAACACCGGAACAACCGGGCCGTCGAGAAGAAGATGAAGGATTGCCTGAAGGATGACCGCGCCCGCATTCAGGTGGGCCGCATCTCGGCTTTCGGCTTGCTGGAAATGTCGCGCCAGCGCATCCGCACCGGCGTGCTGGAAAGCTCATCCATCCCCTGCCCGCATTGCGCCGGCACGGGTATGCTGCGCTCGCCTTCATCCGTCGCGCTGCAGATCCTGCGCGCCCTGGAAGAGACGCTCATCAAGAGCAATGCGCACCACCTTACGGTCCGGACCCGTCCGGAAGTGGCGCTCTATGTGCTGAACCAGAAGCGCGCCCATCTGCGTGATCTGGAAATGCGCTTTGGCGTCACCGTGATGGTCATGGGCGATGGCACGATCCTGGGCCAGAAATACTTCGATGTGGAACGTGGCGATTTCATCGATAACGCCACGCGCGTGATCGCACCTGTGCGTGCGGCTGCTGTCATCGACCTTGAAGACGATGCGCTGGATGCGGCCGCCATGGCGGACGCGGAAGCGGAAGAGGATGATGGCGGCGAAACGTTCGAGGCGCGCCCGGCGCGCGCGCCACGCCAGGACAGCGAGAGCGGCGAGAATGGTGACGGTGGCGAAAGTGCCGATGGAAACCGGAAGCGCAAGCGTCGTCGCAGGCGGCGGCGTGGCGGCGAGCGTGATGCGCAAGGCAATCCGCTGCCCGAGAATGGTGCTTCCGAGAATAGCACGGACGGCGGCGATGATGCCGAAGATGACGAGCCGGAGAGCGAAACCGGCGCTGAAGAAGGTGCCGCCGCAGCCGAGGCCCGCGGCAATGCCGAGGATGGTGAAAGCCGTCGCCGCCGTAGGGGTCGCCGCGGCGGTCGCCGCAACCGCAATGAGCGCGGGGAAGGCGAGGCTGTCGCTGGGGAAGGCAATGACGAAGGCGACAATGGCGCCATCGGCGAGCTGGTGGCCGAGCCTGTCGCAGAGGTTTTGCCCGAGCCTGAGCCGGAAGCCCCGGTCGTGGCCGAAAAGCCCAAGCGCGCCTCGCGCACCCGCAAGAAGGTCGTCGAGACAGCCGAACCCGAGGCCGTGACACCTGAACCGATTGCGGCTGAGCCTGCACCGGAACCGGTTGCTGTGGTTCCAGAGCCGATTGCGGTTCGTGTGCCAGAGCCTGAGCCTGTGGCTGTCATCCTGACACCGCCAGACCCGGACCGCCCCAAGCGTGGCGGTTGGTGGAGCAAGAAGTAGCGTCAGCTGCTTCTCCCAAAGCAACAAAATCAGAGGCCGCCGCGAGTCATCGCAGCGGCCTTTTTCGTTTCAACGCTTCAGCCAGCGCTCCAGCCGCGCAACAGCTTGCTCGCATTCGGCCATTGACCCCGCGAAAGACAGGCGCACGGTGCGGCTGCCGCGCCCCTCGTCGAAATCAAGCCCAGGTGTAATCGCGACGCCGGCCTCGTTCAGGATGGCGCGACAGAAAGCCATCGAGTCATTCGTCCGGTCGCCGACATCGAGATAGATGTAGAAGGCGCCATCAACGGGCAGGAAACTGCCCAGGCCGATGCGAGGCAACTCACGCTTCAGGAACATCCGGTTTTCTGCATAACCTGCTTTGATCGCTTCGCATTCGGCAGTTGCGTCAAAAGCGGCCAGTCCTGCGATCTGGCTGAGATAGGGCACCGAGATTGACAGGTTCTGCTGCAGTCGCTCGATGGTGCGCACCATGCGCTCAGGCACGACCAGCCAGCCCACGCGCCAGCCCGTCATGCAGTAGTATTTCGAAAACGAGTTGACGATGATTGCGTCACTGTCGGCGCTGAGCGCAGTTGTTGCTGGCGCCTCAAAGGTCAGGCCATGATAGATTTCGTCCGAGATGTACCAGAGGCCAAGTTCGCGGCAGGTTGAGGCCACATCGGCGATTGCGTCTGCCGACATCACCACGCCGGTCGGGTTGGCCGGGCTCATGGTCAGCACGCCTGCCAGCGGCTTTTCCGCGTGCGCCTTCAAGACATGTTCGCGCGTCATCGCATGGCGGCTGTCTGCGCCAACCTCGATCGCCACAGGTTCCAGCCCCAGGGCCAGCAGGATGTTGCGATAGGCCGGATAGCCCGGCGCGGTGATCGCGACGCGCGCACCCGGCTGGAAGCAGGCCAGAAAGGCCAGGATGAAGCCGCCGGATGAGCCCGTGGTCACCACCACGCGCTCAGGCGGGACCGTGACGCCATAGGATTCGCCATAGTGGCGCGCGATGCGCTGGCGCAGTTGAGGCAGGCCCAGCGCCTGTGTGTAGCCGATGCGACCATCAGCCAGCGTAACCGACACCGCAGCACGGATTGAGGCCGGCGTTGGCGCCGACGGCTGGCCGACCTCCATGTGAATGACAGAGCCGCCCCTGGCCTCGATGGCGGCTGCCTGGTTCATCACATCCATGACGATGAAGGGCGCAACACGCTCGGCGCGTTCGGCAAGCGCTGGCTGTCTCGAATCGGTCAATCGCGTCATCGTGTTCTCTCTGGCGGTCAGGCTTGGCCCGTATTCTGCCGCAATAGGCCACGATAGCGTTGCCTCCAAGCGCCAAGCGCGATACCGCTGAGGCACTCACAAGGACAAGCACCCCTCATGTTGACTGCCCATTTTCGCCGGATCGCCGCCGCTATTGCTCTTTGCGGCCCTCTTCTTCTTGGCGCGATCGCACTGGTTGTCTCGCCGGTTGCCCCGGCAATGGCGCAAGCCACGTTTTCGCCAGAGCAGCGCAAGGCCGTCGTCGATATCATTCGCGAAACGCTGACGAAGAACCCCGAGCTCATTCAGGAAGCGCTGATCGAGCTGGAAAAGCGCAACCAGCAGGCACAGGTCGATGCGCAGAAGAACGCGCTGGGTGCAGAAAAGGCGACGCTGTTCGACAATCCGAAATCGGCCATTGCCGGAAATCCGCAAGGCGACGTCACCATCGTCGAGTTCATGGATTACAATTGCGGCTACTGCAAAAGGGCAATGGAAGACATGCGGGCCATCATCAAGGATGACCCGAAGCTGAAGGTTGTGCTGAAGGAATTCCCGGTGCTCGGGCCCGATTCTGTCGAGGCCGCCCGTGTGGCGACCGCTGTGAAGAACCAGCTCAAGGGCGACAAGTTCTGGGATTTCCATGTCAAGCTCATGGCTTCTCGCGGCAAGGTGAACGCAGCGCGCGCGCTGGAACTGGCCAAGGAAGCCGGCGCCAATGTCGATCAGGTGCGCAAGGACATGGAATCGGCAGATACGCGCGGCGCCATCGAGGAAACGGTTGCGCTGGGTGACCGGCTTGGCCTGACTGGCACACCGGCCTTCGTGCTGGGCGACGAGGTGATCTTTGGAGCTGTTGGCGCCGAGGTTCTGAAGGGCAAGATCAGCGCCATGCGCAAATGTGGCAAGACCGTTTGCAGCGGTTGACGGCTGCCTGCCCCTTCAGGCTTCCCCTGTGCGGCACTTTTGGCTAAGACGGCGGCAAGACGGCTGCCACGACGCCTGATTCATGCGTCCAGCTTGAGACCATCCGTGACGGCGCATGCCGGCACGGACCAGCACAAAGCGGTGTTCCTGACCATGGCAAAGACAAGCCCCATCGATCCCGATCTGGTGCGCGAACTGGCGCAACTGATGACCGAGACCGACCTCAGCGAGATCGAGGTTGAAAAGGGCGATCTGCGCATTCGTGTGGCCCGGCAGATGCAGACCCATGTGTCGATGCCCATGTCGCCGATGCCAATGGCCGCGATGCCACCGCAACAGGCAGCGCCAATTGTGGCAACCGAGGGTCCAGGCAAGGCCGTGGCGCATCCCGGTTCTGTGCCCTCTCCGATGGTAGGGACGGCCTATCGCCGACCTTCGCCGGATGCCAAGGCGTTTGTCGAAATCGGCTCGGTCGTGAAGGCGGGCGATCGCATCCTGTTGGTTGAAGCCATGAAGACCTTCAACGATATTGTGGCGCCACGCGCCGGCACAATCACTGCGATCTTCGTTGAAGACGGCCAGCCGGTTGAATATGGCGAGCCGCTCGTGGTGATCGAGTGAATGTCGCGTCGGATGGCGGGCTGAAAATGTTCGACAAGATCCTGATTGCGAACCGAGGCGAGATTGCGCTGCGCGTGCTGCGGGCTGCCAAGGAACTCGGCATTGCGACCGTGGCCGTCCATTCAACTGCCGATGCCAACGCCATGCATGTGCGCCTTGCTGACGAGAGCGTCTGCATCGGGCCGCCATCTGCACGCGAGAGTTATCTCAACATCCCCGCACTGATTGCGGCCTGCGAAATCACTGGCGCCGATGCTGTGCATCCGGGCTACGGTTTTCTGTCAGAAAACGCACGATTTGCCGAAATCCTGCAGCAACACAACATTGCGTTCATCGGCCCCAAGGCCGAACATATCCGTGTGATGGGCGATAAGATCGAGGCCAAGCGCACGGCAAGGCGCCTCGGCATTCCGTGCGTTCCAGGCTCTGATGGCGGTGTGGCTGACGAGGATGAGGCCCTGCGCATTGCGCGCGAGATCGGCTTCCCCGTCATCATCAAAGCCGCGGCCGGTGGTGGCGGACGTGGCATGAAGGTGGCGCTCAACGAAGACGAGGTCGTGGTGGCGCTGCAGACAGCGCGCACCGAAGCATTGGCCGCTTTTGGCGATGCGGCTGTCTATATCGAGCGCTATCTGCAGAAGCCGCGCCATATCGAAATCCAGATTCTGGGTGATGGGCAGGGCCGCGCCATCCATCTGGGCGAGCGTGACTGTTCCTTGCAGCGCCGCCATCAGAAGGTCTGGGAGGAAGGCCCCTCGCCTGCGCTCAATGCGTCCGAGCGTGAGCGCATCGGCATGACATGCGCCAACGCCATGGCTGATCTGGGCTATCTGGGTGCGGGCACCATCGAGTTCCTCTATGAGGATGGCGAGTTCTACTTCATCGAGATGAACACGCGCATTCAGGTCGAGCATCCGGTGACCGAGATGATTACCGGCATCGATCTGGTCAACGAGCAGATCCGGATTGCAGCTGGCGCGCCGCTTTCAATCCGGCAGGAAGACGTCGTGCTGGATGGCCACGCCATTGAATGCCGCGTCAATGCGGAGCACCCGGCCACATTCCGGCCGTCACCTGGCAAGATCCAGTCTTTCCACACGCCCGGTGGCCTCGGCGTGCGCGTCGATTCAGCCGCCTATCAGGGTTACGTCATTCCGCCGCACTATGATTCGCTGGTTGGCAAGCTGATCGTGCATGGCCGTACCCGAACCGAATGCCTGATGCGCCTGCGCCGCTCGCTTGACGAGTTCGTCGTGGATGGAATCGACACAACGCTGCCGCTGTTCCGGACGCTGGTGCGCAACCAGGACATCCAGAATGGCGAATACAGCATTCACTGGCTGGAAAAGTTCCTGGCCGCAGGCGGGATGGATGAGCCGTCAGCCTGAGGCTTCATCCTGAGGCAGAATGCCAAAACGTTCCCGAATCCAGCCTGACATCACGCCGGAGATCGTGCTGCGCGCCTATTCCATCGGCATTTTTCCGATGGCGGAGGATGCCGACGATCCGGGCCTGTTCTGGGTTGAGCCCGAAAGCCGCGGCATCATCCCGCTCGATGACTTTCATATGTCGCGCAGCCTGCGCAAGGCAGTCCGCTCGGACCGTTTCGAGATCAGGGTCGATACCTGTTTCGATGCCGTGATTGCCGCTTGCGCCGGACAGGACATTGCGCGGCCCGAAACGTGGATCAACAGCCGCATCCGCGCGCTGTATGGCGCGCTCTTTGAGCAGGGCCATGTTCACACGGTCGAATGCTGGCGCGACGGCCGGCTGGCAGGTGGATTATATGGCGTCAGCCTCGGCTCGGTCTTCTTCGGCGAAAGCATGTTTCATCGTCAAAGCGATGCTTCAAAGGTCGCGCTGGTGCACCTGGTCGCGCGGCTGAGGCGCGGCGGATACCAGTTGCTCGATGCACAATTCCAGACCGATCATCTTGCGCAATTCGGCACACACGAGATCGCGCGGGCGGAATACAGGATGCGTCTGGCACAAGCCGTAGCGCAGCCGGCCAACTGGTGGAGCTGGCCAAGAGGCACCATTGTCGGCGGAGATTATGCGTTGGCAGAAATCAGCAATTCGCCATCAGCGCGCTGAGATGTTTCAACGGCTGCTGTCACGCTCTGCGCCGCCAATCGGATTGACCGGGAAAAAGCGCTGGCTGGGCGCCTGCCTCGGCTGAACCGGCACGCCGCGCGGCGCATCGACGTCAACACGCGGCGCTGCGGGCTGCCCTGGCCGGGGCGCGCCGGGCGCCCCTGCCGGTTGGGCTGGTCGCTCGCGACGCTCTGGCGGCGGCAAGGGCGCTTCCGGCTCTTTGACTTCGGCGATCACTTCCGTGCCACCTTTGCAATCTGTCAGCCAGACATCATAGATCGAGTGTTCCACACCGTGCAGGCCGGGGCTTGCGGCGAACATCCAGCCGCCAAAGATGCGGCGATATTCGTTGGAGAAGGTCACCTCGTCGACCTCGACAAAAGAGGTCGTTTGCGGTGCTTCCGTCGGCGGGCGTGTCCAGCAGATCTTGGGTGTCAGCTGCAGCGAGCCAAACTGCACCGTTTCATCGACGGCCACCTCGAAAGAGATGATCCTGCCGGTGATCTTGTCGAGGCCGGCAAATACAGCCGTCGGGTTCCGGATGCGATCGGCCAGCGCGGGATTGGCGACCAGACATGTTGCTGTCAAAGCCAGAGCAGACATAAGGGAAGCGGTGACAGAAAGGCGTCGCATCGGTCAAACCTGTTCCCGCAAGCGCAGCGCCGCAGGATTCGCATGGCAGGGCGTTAACATGCCAGCTGGGGCAGAAAAAGGGCGGGACAGCAACACTAGGCTTTTGGCGACCAGGCCTCATAGTCGCCACCCGATGATGCGCGCGGGCCATCATTCTGGGCCGAACCTTTGGGACGATAGGCAAAGGCGGTGCCTGTCTGGTTGGCGGCATGGGGTTCCTGCCATTCACGCGCCGTGTAGCTCTCCTGGCTCGGCGCAACGTCGACCGTGTGATGCAGCCAGCCATTCCAGCCGGGTGGCACTTTCGATCCCTCGGCTTCGCCCTGATAGACAACCCAGCGGCGCTCGAAACCCAGTGCCTTGTCCTTCACACCACCACGCGTGCGGTAATAGGTGTTGCCGAACTCGTCCTTGCCGACCAGTTCGCCCTTGCGCCAGGTGTGCAGCCGTGTGCCGGGCGTGTTGCCCTGCCACCATGTGAAGATTTCGAGCAGGGCTGACTTTATCGACATGGGCGGCGTTTTCCGACAGCAATGACTGAGACGCCTTATGCCGCGCATGCTCCGCTTTGTCTATCAGCCGTGCTTGTGCTGGTGGCCACCATATGCCCGATGCGGGCTTGCCTCACCTCGATTGCACTTCCAGAATTGGGCAATTCACCATGAGACAGAAAGGATCGCCTCACATGCCGCGTCATCACCTGAAGAACGCAGAGGTTCTGGTGACAATGGACGCGGAGCGCCGCGAGATTGCAGGCGGCAGTGTGCTGGTTGAAGGCAACCGCATTCTGGCAGTTGGCACAGCTGAAGAGATCGCTCCGCTTCTTCAGCCGGACGACATGACAACCGATCTCGCCGGCCATGTTGTCATGCCGGGCCTCGTCAACACGCATCACCACATGATGCAGTGCCTGACGCGCGCCCTGCCCGCTGCGCAGGATGCCGATCTCTTCGGCTGGCTGAAAGCGCTCTATCCCGTCTGGTCGAACCTCACTCCGGAAATGGCCAGGACAGGTGCGCTGACAGCGATGGCGGAACTCATCCTGTCCGGTTGCACCACTTCGTCCGACCATCACTATCTCTACACAGACGGCGTCAAGCTGGATGATGACATCGAGGCGGCCCGCGAGATCGGGCTGCGTTTCCACGCGGCGCGTGGCGCCATGTCGATTGGCGAAAGCGCAGGCGGCCTGCCGCCGGACCATGTGATCGAGCGCGAGGATTTCATCCTCAGGGACACGCAACGGCTGATCGAGACGTTCCATGATGCCAAACCACTGGCAATGACACGGGTGGTCGTTGCACCCTGTTCCCCGTTTACAGTCAGCCAGGACCTGATGCGGGAATCGGCCAGGCTGGCGCGGGCCTTTGGCGTGTCGATGCACACGCATCTGGCCGAAAACGATGATGATGTGGTCTATACGCGCGAGAAATTCCACTGCACACCGGCTGAATATGCCGAGAATGTCGGGTGGACCGGTGCGGATGTCTGGCATGCGCATTGTGTGAAACTCGACGCGCCTGGCATCGCCCTTTTCGGGCGCACCGGCACAGGTGTGGCGCATTGCCCGTGCTCCAACATGCGGCTGGCTTCCGGCATTGCACCCATCGGAGCGATGCGGCGCGCCGGTGTGCCGGTCGGGTTGGGGGTCGATGGCTCGGCCTCGAATGATTCGGGCCATATGCTGGGCGAGGCCCGTCAGGCGATGTTGCTGGCGCGTGTCGGCTTTGGCCCTGCTGCCATGAAAGCGCGCGAGGCGCTTGAAATCGCGACGCTCGGCGGCGCGCGCGTGCTGGGTCGCAGCGACATTGGTGCGCTGGCGCCGGACATGGCCGCCGATATCATCGCTTTTGACCTCGACGTGCTTGGCTTTGCCGGAGCCGAGCATGATCCGGTCGCGGGGCTGGTCTTCTGCACGCCTGCACAGGTTGTGTTCTCGATGATCAATGGCCGGATCATTGTCGAAAGCGGCACACTCAGAACGCTCGATGTGCCACGCCATCGAATCCGGCACCGCGCCGCCACGCGCGCCATTGCTCGTGGAGAGCGATTCTAGCCGCGCCCCGATTCGGCCACAGTTCGGCCCGGTGGATTGGTGCGTGTCTCGGGGCGCGTGATTTCGAATGATTGCCGAATACTGCGGCAGATCATGGCCTTAGGATCAGCCGCTGCGCCGGCAGTTGAACCCGGCACACGGTTTGTCGGCTTTCATGTTTCGTTAACCATGCGAATGGCGCAAAAGCAGGCTTGCCTTCGGGCACAGCTCCCGCAAAATTCGAACGCGACAGGGAATCCTGCGGCGATTCCCGTGACTTAAGCGCTGCGCATCAGGTTATCCCCAGAAGTCACAGGCACACACAACATGTCGTGTTTTGTGGCTGCACCACACACAACTGCTTGACGTTTTGGGCAGGTTGGGACTAATTTACTTAGATGCGTGGGGGGGCGGTTTCGAGCCAAACCATCCGCAAGCGAGTTCCCGGAGAAGGTTCCGCGCGGATCACGCAGCTTGCCGAGGCAGGCCGTGGTGTTCTGCGGACTCTGGACCCGGCAGTACGGCCTGAAAAAGGACGGATCAACCGTCCTCGGGCTTTGGGGCGATCAACAGTTTGGGCTGACACCAGGAGCTGGGTGAAACCGGCGACGCAACGGCTTTGTCCTTGCGGCACATTTTGAAGGACGACACATCATGCGCATCCAGCGCCGCTACACCACCTCCGGCCAGTCGCCATATGCCGCCATCGCGTTCCGCGCGGCGACAAGCGAGATCCGCAATCCGGATGGTTCGATTGTCTTCAAGCTGGAGGGCATCGAGGTGCCCGAGGCCTGGAGCCAGGTGGCGTCTGATGTTCTGGCGCAGAAATATTTCCGCAAGGCGGGTGTGCCCGCGCGCATGAAGCGCGTGGAAGAGAATGATATGCCCTCCTTCCTCTGGCGCTCTGTGCCGGACGAAAAGGCGCTGGCCGAGCTGCCGGAGAATGAGCGCTACATCTCCGAAATGTCCTCCAAGCAGGTGTTTGACCGGCTGGCGGGCTGCTGGACCTATTGGGGCTGGAAGGGCGGCTATTTCTCATCCGAGGAAGACGCCTCCGCTTTCCATGATGAGCTGCGCTTCATGCTGGCGCGCCAGATGGTGGCGCCCAACTCGCCGCAATGGTTCAACACCGGCCTGCATTGGGCCTATGGCGTCGATGGCCCCGGCCAAGGCCATTTCTATGTCGACTTCAAGACCGGCAAGCTGACACGCTCGAAGTCGAGCTATGAGCATCCCCAGCCGCATGCCTGCTTCATTCAGGGCGTGGCCGATGACCTCGTCAACGAGGGCGGCATCATGGACCTCTGGGTGCGCGAGGCGCGCCTGTTCAAGTATGGTTCCGGCACCGGCTCCAACTTCTCGATGCTGCGCGGCGATGGCGAGAAGCTCGCTGGCGGCGGGCGCTCGTCGGGCCTGATGTCCTTCCTCAAGATCGGTGACCGGGCGGCTGGCGCCATCAAGTCGGGTGGCACGACGCGCCGCGCCGCCAAGATGGTGGTGGTCGATGTCGATCACCCCGACATCGAGACCTATATCGACTGGAAGGTGCGCGAAGAGCAGAAGGTTGCGGCCCTCGTAACCGGCTCCAAGGTTGTGCAGAAACACATGAAGGCCGTGATGAAGGCCTGCGTGAACTGCGAAGGCGATGGCGACAGCTGCTTCGAGCCGGAGAAGAACCCGGTCCTCAAGCGCGAGGTGAAGTTTGCCCGCCGCGCCATGGTGCCGGATTCCTACATCAAGCGTGTCATCCAGTTCGCCAAGCAGGGCTACACCGACATCCAGTTCGACACCTATGACACCGACTGGGATTCGGAAGCCTATCTCACCGTGTCGGGCCAGAACTCGAACAACTCGGTCTCGCTGACCGATGATTTCCTGCGCGCGGTGGAAGCTGACAGCGACTGGAACCTGACCGCCCGCACCACCGGCAAGACGATGAAGACGCTGAAGGCGCGCGATCTCTGGGAAAAGATCGGCCATGCCGCCTGGGCCTCGGCCGACCCCGGCCTGCACTACAACACCACCAAGAATGACTGGCACACCTGCCCGGCATCGGGCCGCATCCGGGCCTCCAACCCGTGCTCGGAATACATGTTCCTCGATGACACGGCCTGCAATCTGGCTTCCGCCAACCTGCTGCAGCTTTACAGCCGCGAGACCGGCGCCTTCGATGTCGAGGCTTACGAGCATCTCTGCCGTCTCTGGACGCTGGTGCTGGAAATCTCGGTGACCATGGCGCAATTCCCGTCCAAGGAAATTGCCGAGCTGTCCTTCGAATACCGCACGCTGGGTCTGGGCTATGCCAATATTGGCGGCCTCTTGATGAGCATGGGTCTGGGCTATGACTCGGACGAAGGCCGTGCGCTCTGCGGCGCGCTGACCGCGATCATGACCGGCGTGTCCTATGCGACCTCAGCCGAGATCGCCTCCGAGCTTGGCGCCTTTGCGGGCTACAAGAAGAATGCCAGCCACATGCTGCGCGTCATCCGCAACCATGCCCGTGCCGCACGCGGCGAGGCGACCGGCTATGAGGGGCTGAATGTCGCCCCGCTGCCGCTCGACCATGGCACGCTGCAAACGCTTGGTGCCTCCGGCCAGCGCTTGTCGGCCCATGCCAAGGCCGCCTGGGAGAATGCCCTGACGCTGGGCGAGAAGCATGGCTATCGCAATGCGCAGGCCACCGTGATCGCGCCGACTGGCACCATCGGTCTGGTGATGGATTGCGACACGACCGGCATCGAGCCTGATTTCGCGCTGGTGAAGTTCAAGAAACTGGCCGGTGGCGGCTATTTCAAGATCATCAACAACGCTGTTCCCGACGCGCTTCGCGCTCTCGGCTATGGCGAGGCCAACATTGCCGAGATCGAGGCCTATGCTTTGGGTCACGGCACTTTGGCGCAGGCGCCAGCCATCAACCATGGCTCGCTGCGGGCCAAGGGCTTCAGCCCTGAGAAGATCGAGGCGGTGGAAAAGGGCCTGAAATCGGCCTTCGACATCAAGTTTGTCTTCAACAAATGGTCGCTTGGCGAGGACTTCCTGACCCAGACGCTGAAGGTGCCTGCCGAGAAGCTGAACGATGTCAGCTTCGAGCTGCTCCCTTACCTCGGCTTCTCGAAGGCCGACATCGAGGCCGCAAACGTCCATGTCTGTGGCGCGATGACGCTGGAAGGCGCGCCGCACCTCAAGCTGGAGCATTACAAGGTTTTCGATTGCGCCAACCCCTGCGGGCGCATCGGCAAGCGCTATCTCTCGGTGGAAAGTCATATCCGAATGATGGCGGCAGCCCAGCCCTTCATCTCGGGCGCCATCTCCAAGACCATCAACATGCCCAATGACGCGACCGTCGAGGATTGCAAGGAGGCCTACATGCTCTCCTGGCGCCTCGCGCTGAAGGCCAATGCGCTCTATCGCGATGGCTCCAAGCTCAGCCAGCCGCTCAACTCCGC
>JANMMX010000277.1:0-4467 GCA_031373605.1 Allobosea sp.
GGCTGCTTGATTTCAGTAATTTAGAACGGCTATGTCCGTAGTCACCATCTCCGTTTGGACATGTTGCGGGCGCGTCGAAACTGCGCAGAAGGCGATGGTAGTTTTTTGAATTCCTGCGTTTTAACCTAGTATTCTAGCGAAAATAGTGCCCAGAATTGCTAGCAGTATCAGAAGCATGGCCTGCAATCGGGTCATCAATATTGGCTTGTGATCTCGCTCTGACATAAAAATTAGCAGCCCTTGGTCGTAAAATGCAGTGTAAAATTTTGACGAAATGCGCTATTAGCCCAGAATTGATGGGAACTAGCCTATTTAGTTTTTTCGCGCTTGGGATTCTGATCGTTGCGCAGAAACATCAACGCGTCTCGTTCCCGCGCAAGCATGTGTCGCCTGTCCCCTGCTCTTCATCATGAAGCAGCCAACGTCACAACCGGCCCGCCCGCCGCCATCGCATCGTCCTCGTCATGGGTGACAAGCAGCGCGGCAAGTCCGACCTGCCGGCAATGGTCAAAGACGTAAGCCCTGAACTCCTGGCGAAGGCTCCTGTCGAGCTTCGAGAAGGGTTCATCCAGCAGGATGGCGTGAGGCTCTGCCAGCAAGGCCCGCAGCAGTGAAACTCGCGCGCGCTGGCCGCCTGACAGCGTGGCCGGGTCATGATCGGCGAAGCCACTGAGGCCAGCGCGTGCCAGCGCATCAATGATGCGCGTGCGCCGCTCGGCGCCGCGCAAACCAGGGGCAAGCCCGAACGCGAGATTGCCAGCGACGCTGAGATGGGGAAACAGGAGATCGTCCTGGAACAGAACACCGATGCGGCGCTGTTCTGGCGCAACACCTGTCATGTCCCGGCCATTGATCCGGACAATCCCGGAAGCGGTGAAGGCAGGCGCCAGTGTCCCGCCAACAAAAGCCAGCAGCGTCGATTTGCCGACGCCCGACGCGCCCATGATCGTCAGCACCTGTCCCGGCGCGATGATGGCTGTCAACGGCGGCACCAGAACCGTGCCGTTCAGATGGATGCTCACAGCGTCGAGCGACAGGTGTCCATTCATGCGCGCCTCCTGCGATGTCGCTGCAGAACCGCGGGCAGCACGGCTGCTGCGAGATAGGCCAGGATAGGCAGCGCGGTCTGCAGCGCGCCATAGACGCCAAGGATGCGGCGGTCCGCTCCGGAAGCGAGCGTCACCGCCTCGGTTGTCAGCGTGGCAACGCGGCCGCCGCCGGCGAATTGCGTTGGCAGATACTGAGCCACGCTGACCGTGAACCCGACAGCGCAGGCGATCAGGATCGGTCTCAGCAGAATGGGAACCTTGATTCGCCAGAACACGCGCCACGGCGCCGCCCCCAGCGCGCGCGCGGTTCGGGCAAAACGTGGATCAAGCGCACGATAGGGGTCAGCAAGGACCAGATGCAGGTAAGGGAGCACGAACAGGAAATGCACCCAGATGACAGCCCAGACGGAACCGTCCGCGCCAAGCCGGACAAGCAGAACCTGCAGCCCGAAAACAAAGGCAATCTGCGGCACGATCAGCGGTGTATAGAGCAGGCCAGCGAGCCGTGGTGAGCTTCGCCCGCCTTGGCGGCTTTCACATTCGAGCATCGCAAGCGAAGCGGCCGCTGCGAGGCCGGTTGCAGCAAGCCCGATGGCCAATGTTGTTGCGGCATGGCGAAAGACGTCCGCTGATTGCCGGGTCCAGATTTCGAAAGTCAGGAAGTCGGGCCAGGCATCGGGAAAACGCCAGTCTCCCGCGACCGACCAGACTCCGAGCCCGGCGATGGAAACGAGCGCCAGACCGGTGAGCACCAGCCAGACACCGCTGGCGGCCCAGAGAGCGACGCCAGCGATGGAGTCACGGCGGCCAGTGGTTGCCCACTTGAAGCCCATGCGACCGATCGCAATCTCACTGACGCGCCAGAAACCGATTGCACCGATGACGATGATGCATTGCAGGACAGCGGCAGCAGCGGCGCGCGGATAATTGGCAAGTTCGTAGTCGGCAAACCATCGTGCTGCGAGGATGGCAATTGGCGCGGGCGCACCGGGGCCGAGCACATAGGCCATATCGACCACCGACAGCGAAAAAGACAGAACGGCGTAGATCGGCAACCGAATCTGCCTGTAGACAAGCGGAAAAACGGCGACGAGCCAGGCCTTTGGCCGACCGTAGCCGAGTGCTTGCGCCACAGCCATGTGCTCGCGGAACCGGATTTGAGCGAGCGCGCCTGCCATCATGATGGTGAGGTAAGGCGTCTCCTTCAGCATCAGGCCAATCACGAGCGAAACGCCGGCAGAATCGCGCACCGTGACAATCGCCGGAGGCTGCATCCACCCGGTCAGTTCGGGAGAGATCGCTCGCGCAATCCAGCCCGAAGGCAGCACAAGAAACGTGAAGCCGATGGCAATGGCGGCATGCGGTGTCGCCAGCAGCAGGGCCAGAACTTTTTCCACCCGGCGGAAGATGGCCCGGTGCGACATCGTGGCGACGAAGCCGAGCGCGCAGACCAAAGACAGGATGGTTGCGGCCAGACCCGTCCCGATGGTCAGCAGCATCGACCGGCCAAAGCCCGGCGTGGACCACAGCTCGCGCCAGGCGGCAAGGCCGGGCTCGGCCCGACCGATTGCGGGCATGTAGCCAAAGGCCGGCAGCAATGTGCCAGCCAGCCCTGCGAGAATCGGCCCGACAACGATCACTGTTACAAGAGCAGGCGCAAACCGAAGCATGGCTGGCCGGTCAGTCGACAATCAGCTTTTCCCAGAACGGGACGATGCGCGTCATCCATGATGCATGCGGTTCTGGCAGTGATTTGCCCAGATCACGGTTCGTGGGCAGCGCGGCATTGGAAGACAACGCGCGGAAGCGCTGCGCATCGGTCTCAGGCAGTTTCCCGATATCGAGCACAGAAAATGCGCCGATCTGGCCGGGGTCCTGAGCGCGGGCCTGCGTCGAGGGGGCCAGCAGAAAATCGGCGACTACCATCGCGCCTTCCTTGTTGGCGGCATTGAAGGGAATTGCCACGAAGCTGGTGTTGCCGATGGTCCCGCCGTCCATGACGTAGACGCGTGCGCTCGTCGGAAGGCGACGGGCGGCGGCCGAAACTGCAGCCTCTGCCGGGTTGAATGACAGCGTCAGATCAATCTCGCCGTCGTTCAGCAATTGCAGTGCTGCGGGACCTGTCTCCGGAAAATCGCGCCCTTTCCGCCACAGATGCGGGCGCAAAGCCTTGTACCATTCCCAGAGAGGGGCAGTGGTTGCCGCGAAGCTGGTGTCGGTCGCGGGCTCGGCCAGCATGGCACTGTCGGACGCCAGCTCGACAAGTGCCTGCTTGAGAAAGGTGGCGCCAAGGAAATCGCGGGCGTTGGGGTGTGCAAGGCGGCCGGGATTGGCTTGCGCCCAATCGAGCATGGCTGGTGCAGACTTCGGAAGTGTGGCGAGCGTCTTGCGCGCAGAATCATAAACGAAGACAACCTGTGCCAGGCGCCAGGGGACTGCGAGCCCTTCAACCGGCACCGTGAAATCGATGACATTGGACGGCTTGCCGGCAACATCGACGAAACGCCAGTTGGGCAACGCCTCGACCAATGGCCCATGAAGGAGCTTCTGGCTCTTCATTGCCAGCAGATTGGGGCCGTTGATCCAGATCAGATCGACCGAGCCGCCCGAGACACGCCCGGCCTGTTTCTCCGCGACGACGCGGGTCACGGCTTCAGCGGTATCGCGCAGCCGCACGTGCACGAGGGTGACGCCGTAAAGCCGTCTGACCTCCTCGCCCACCCAGGCGATGAACGTGTTCGTGCGCTCGTCGCCGCCCCAGGCGTTCCAATGCACGGTCTGGCCACGCGCCGCCGCAAGGATAACCTCAAAGCTCCGCGCTTCACGCGCTTTGGCGCGCCCGCCGGCAAACGGTAGTGTCATTGCCCCGGCAAGGACACTGCGGCGATCAATCATTGTGCATTCCTTCTGCTCTGCCGGGACCGACTCCGACGCCTAGAATCTGCAAAACATATACCGATTTCTGGCATCCGGCAGATCACGAAGCAGTGCTGCTTGGCGCCCGGAACTGGATCGGGCGACGCCGTTGCACATGTTGGCAATGCTTATTGTAGCGATCGACAAACCGCTATTCCGTCGATGACATCGGAGTTTCCAAGTCGCCTGCGACTTTCGCGACAGTCTTTGGATTCTTTCGTGCAAAATACTCCGAGATGCCCTGGCATACCGTGTAGAAAACCGGCGTGAAGAGCAGGCCGAATATGGTCACACCGATCATTCCGGCAAAGACGGCAGTGCCAAGGCTCTGGCGCATTTCGGCACCGGCGCCCGTGGCCAGGACCAGCGGCACCACACCCAGGATAAAGGCGAGCGACGTCATGATGATCGGGCGCAGGCGCGTGCGTGCCGCCTCCACCGCAGCATCGACCCGGCTCATGCCGTTTTCATGTGCCTGCTTGGCGAATTCGACGATCAGGAT
>JANMMX010000303.1:0-22054 GCA_031373605.1 Allobosea sp.
GCTGCGCTGGCAACCGAGCCCGAGGCCTTGAAGGCGGCGTTGCTGGCGCGGCTGGCCGATCCGGTGACGCCTGCCGAGCATCGCGCCAAAGCCGACCTTGAAAGTGGCGATTTCCTGCCGGGACGTGGCCTGCTCGACATGAAATCCGGGCTGGCGGTCGGCCTGGCTGCGCTGGAAGCATTTGCCGCGGTGCCGGAACGGACGGGCAATCTGCTGTTTGTCGCTGTGCCTGATGAGGAGGTGAACTCGGTCGGTGCCCGCGCGCTGGCCGATGCCCTGCCGCAACTGCAGGCGGATCATGACATCGATCTGGTTGCCGCCATCAATCTCGATGCCATTGCCGATGATGGCGATGGCTCGCATGGCCGGGCGATTGCGCTCGGCAGCGTCGGCAAGCTGTTGCTGACAGCCTTCGTGGTCGGCCAGCCGAGCCATGCCTGTTATCCGTTCAGCGGCGTGAATGCCGGTGCGCTTGGCGCCGCGCTGGCGCAGGAACTCGAGTGGAACCCGGCACTCGCCGACACGGCACAGGCACAGGCAGGCATGCCACCCACCCTGCTCAGCATCAGGGATGGCAAGGCGGGCTATGACGTCACCACGCCGGAAACTGCCTTCCTGATCTGGAATGTGCTCTCGCTTGGGCGCGGGGCAGAGGAAACCTTCGCCAGCTTTCGCGCGCTGGTGGACACTGCAGCAGAACGCTTTGCCGAAAAGCTCACAGAGCGGCAAAGAGTTGTGATGGGCGATGCCATCCCCTCGCCGCAGAAAGCGCTGGTGATCGAAGCCGCTACCCTTCTGGGGTTGGCGAAAAGCGATGCCGCCAACCGGGCTGCGCTGGAGACCCTGGCCGGGCGGCTGGCTTCGGAAGGGCATAGCCTGCCCGAGCAATGTCGTCAGCTCACAGAGGCCGCCTGGCGGTGTTCGGGCCTGCGCGGCCCGGCTGTGGTCGTCGGTATGGGTTCGCTGCCCTATCCGGCTGTGGCATTGGGAGATGATCCACAGGGTGCGCGCCTGCGAGAAGCGCTCGAAGCCGCGCGCAATCGCGCTGTCCTGCGCACGGGCCAGCCCATCCGGATCGAACCCTTCTTCCAGGGTATTTCCGACATGAGTTTTCTGGGGCAGGCGCAGGTTGCAGATGTGCCTTTCATCGCGGCCAACACACCGGCCTGGACCAGCGGTGTGCGCTGGTCAGGCCAGGTGTGCCATTTGCCCACCATCAACATCGGGCCTTGGGGCCGCGATTATCACACCCCGCTCGAGCGGCTTTACACGCCTTATGCGTTTGATGTGCTGCCCGGGCTGGTGCTGGAGACAGCGATGGGTGTCCTGGAGCAGAAGCGCTGAATCAGCGCCCCATCAGATTGATGACGCAAGTGCTCATCTTCTGGTTTGTGGCCTTGCGGCTTTCCTTCTTGGCGCCGCGCATTTCTGCCCGGCACGCCGCCTTGGCCTGCTGTTCGGTCATGGCGTTCTTCAGCGGTGCCGGTGTGCCCTGGAACTGGGCCTGGGCAGCGGTCGTGAGCAACAGGGCCAACGCGCCGGCAGCCAATGTCGTGATGTGCGAAGCAGTCATGATAACCTCCTGTGATGTGACATGAGCAATAACGCTGCCACGCCATGAAGGTTCCGGATCAGGGCGAATTTCGGGCCGTGCCGGGCAAGAATTGTCTCTCGACACAGATCGCCCGCAGCAAGGCAGCATTCGACGGGTGAGAAAGACACGCGTTGCCCAATGGCAAACGACACTTGTGCCGTGCAACCTGGAACCCGCTCTGGCTGGTTTGAGCTTCAGATATCCAGGCAAAAGGGGAGGCCCGGAGAATGGTGGGCGCGACAGGGATCGAACCTGTGACCCCTACGATGTCAACGTAGTGCTCTCCCGCTGAGCTACGCGCCCGGCACGTGACTGGCTGTCGAAACAGTCTGTCGCCTGCAGTTCCTGCTCCCTTAACGGCTTGAACCTTGGCTGGCAAGCCACTCGTTTAGCGAACTGCCCGCTCGTCTTGCTGACTAGACGCTCGCCGCGCGTCAGGCTGCTGTCAGCAGTTTCTCGACTTCACTGACCAGTTCGCGCAGGTGGAAGGGCTTGGACAGCACCTTGGCATCCTTCGGCGTGTTCGAATCAGGGTTCAGCGCCACTGCAGCGAAGCCCGTGATGAACATCACCTTGATGTCGGGATCGAGTTCGGTGGCGCGGCGCGCCAGCTCGATGCCGTCCATCTCGGGCATGACGATATCGGTGAGGAGCAGCTCGAACGGCTCCTCGCGCATCCGGTTATAGGCCGAAAGGCCGTTGTCGAAAGACGCCACATCGTATCCGGCGTTCTGGAGCGCCTTCACGAGGAAGCGGCGCATGTCGTTGTCGTCTTCGGCAAGGAGGATTTTGGTCATGACGTCCCGCGGGTCTGGCTGTCTGGCGCAGGGCCTGAGGTCATTGGCCCCGAGCCGCTGCATCTTGAAAGGTGTTCCCCCATAAGCAGGGCTCTGGGTAAAGAACCGGTGAAGACCGGTGCGATGATCGCGCATTCGTCTTCTAAGGCCGGAGAGATTGTGCTTTGGTGGTCAGGCTAGCACGCGCAAATGGCGTGCACGGCTTCAACAGTGAAGGCGTGATGACCGACTTCAACCCCGACAATCTGCCGGACCCGACACCTTCCCTGCCGTTTCGGCTCATCGAGCCGAAATCGCAGATCGTGCCAGTGGTGCTCGATGTGCCGCATGCCGGGCGGCAGTATCAGCAGGCCTTCCGCGAGGCAGCGCGCCTGTCGCTCTCGGCCCTGCGCCGCTCGGAAGACGCTTATGTCGACACGCTGTTTCGCGAAGCGGTGCGTCTGGGCGCGCCCATGCTGGTGGCCGAGTTTCCGCGCGCCTATCTGGATGTGAACCGCGAGCCCTATGAGCTGGATCCGCGCATGTTCGATGGGCGCCTGCCCGGCTTCGCCAACACCCGCTCGATGCGTGTGGCGGGCGGGCTTGGCACGATCCCGCGCATTGTCGGGGATGGGCAGGAGATCTACCGCGGCAAGCTGCCGGTGAAGGATGCCATGGACCGGGTCGAGACGCTCTATCGGCCCTATCATCAGGCCCTGCGCTATCTCGTGGCGCGCACGCGCAACCGTTTTGGCAGTTGCATCCTGATCGACGCCCACTCCATGCCCTCATCCAGCACGGATCGCGAGGGGTTGGCGCGGGCGGATGTCATTCTGGGGGATCGCTATGGCACCAGCGCCGCTGCTTTCGTGGTTGATCTCGTCGAGCAGGCCTTGCGCCGCCAAGGACTGACAGTGGCCCGCAATCGCCCGTATGCCGGCGGGTACATCACCGAACACTATGGTTCGCCGACCGGCCATGTGCATGCGGTCCAGATCGAAATCTGCCGCGGGCTTTATATGAACGAGCTTACGCTCAAGCCGCATGACGGGTTTGAGCCGCTTACGCAGGCCCTGTCGCGGATGCTGGCCGAGTGTTTTGCGCAATGGGTGAACGTCTGGCCGGGCGCTGCAGCGCTGCCGCTTGCTGCGGAATAGACTTTGCGCTTTTGCAAAAAAAAGGGGCCGCACACAAACGTGGCGGCCCAAGTCTAGGGAGGAAACGCCCAAGAAGGGCTGCGGGACAGCGACCTGAGCCGCCATACCGCAATGCAACATATGATGCTGCGCTGCAGATAATCAAGAAAAAACATGTCATGCAGAGCTGCCATGCAAATCACGCAGCATGATATGATGCGATTTGCGGGGTTTTGACGTTAATTTGGACAACCTGCCTTTTGGCGCAGCCGCAGTGGCACAAGGACCGGGCAATTTCAGTGAGTGCAATCGACTTCAAGAGCTTTGTCGAGGATCTGGCAACGCGGTCAGGCCAGGCCATCATGCCGTTTTTCCGCTCGCGGATGACAACGGATGACAAGTCGCGCGGCGGTGTTTTCGATCCCGTGACAGAAGGCGACCGGGCAGCCGAATCTGTCCTCCGGCAGATGATTCGTCACCAGTTTCCAGCTCATGGCATTCTGGGCGAGGAGTTTGGCTCGGAAAATCTTGATGCTGAGTATGTCTGGGTGCTTGATCCGATCGATGGCACGCGGGCATTCATCTCGGGCATCCCGGTCTGGGGCACGCTGATCGGCCTCACGCGCAACAAGGTGCCGGTCTATGGCATGATGCATCAGCCGTTTACTGGCGAGCGCTACAGCGGCGATGGCCGACAGGCGCGCTATGAGGGACCGGGCGGGCCGCGCATCCTGCACACGCGCGAGCGTGATGATCTGGCACAAGCGACCCTTATGACGACCTCGCCCGGCTTGCTGACAGGCGAAAAGCGCGCGGCCTATGACCGGGTCGAGGCGAAGGTGCGCCTCGCCCGTTATGGCTGCGACTGCTACGCCTATTGCATGCTGGCAGCGGGCCATGTCGATCTGGTGATCGAGTCTGGCCTGCAGGCCTATGACATTGTGGCGTTGATCCCGGTGGTCGAAGGCGCTGGCGGCGTGGTGACGTCGTGGACAGGCGGCCCGGCGGCTGATGGCGGCGATGTGATTGCCTCAGCCAACCGGCGGCTGCACGACAAGGCGCTGGCCCTTCTGGACGGCTGAACTGCCTGGCTCGGGCGCCTCCGCCCGATGTCCCTCGCCTGGCACGAAGGCGTCGAATGCCGCCCAGAATTGCGCCAGGATCGCGTCTGTCTCCATCAGAATCTCGTGCCGGGCCCCGGCGATCACGATTGCCGGTCCGGTCTTGAGCTTTGTGGCGAAGCGTTCGATTGCGGGGGTTGAGACAATCGGATCATCGCGCCCGGCAAGGATGAGCGTTGGCACCTTGACCATCATCGCCGCCTCGCGACGCGCCAACTTGTCCATGAGATTGAATGCGGTTCTGACCCAGCCCACCGTGGGTGCACCCACGGCCAGGTGGGGCGCTGATGCCGACAGATCAGCATTGCGGGCATAGCGCACCGGGTCTGTCGTCAGGCGGTTATTGGCGAAGGGCAGCGTGGCAATCGCTGTTTCGCCACCGCCCGGCACATAGGAACTGCCCAGCCCCACCCAGTACAGAACCCTGGCGAGAAACTGCACGAGGTTGGGATGCTCGACCATGCTCAGTCCCAGCATGGGCGCGACCGCGACAAGCCGCTCGACCGGAAGTGCGTCGCGGATGGCGGCATCGAGGCACATCGCCCCGCCCATCGAATGCGCCAATGCAAAATGGGGCCGCGGCATGCGCGCCTGCATCTCGCGGCACGCGCAATCAAGGTCATGGCGATAATGCACCAGACGGCCGACATGGCCCTTGCGCGTTGCAGCTGTCAGCCGGTCGGAGCCGCCCTGTCCGCGCCAGTCAAAGGTGATGACATGGAAGCCCCGCCGTCGAAGGCCATTGATGGTCTCGGAATAGCGCTCGATGAACTCGGCCCGACCATTCACCAGCAGCACAGTGCCCCTGTTCCCCGCCTTGGCCATTGGTTTCCAGCGTGCGAAGCGCAGGCTCACATCGTCGCTGGCCCTGGCCGTCCAGCACACGGGCTGGCTCGGCAGCGGGTAGGCCGGGTGGTTGATGAGTTCGGCGAGAGCCATGGCATGTCCGGACAAGGGGCTGCCTGCTTATGCCCTCGCGAGGGGGCTCTTGAAAAGCCGGAAACGGCCTCCCACCTCATGATCCATGCAGGCCGTCAACGGCTGCATGCACTGACTCTGCCAGCGCTCATTCCGAGGCTGGCCACAGATATGTCGCTTGAAGGAGGACATGATGCGTCACTTTGATCTTTCCCCGCTCTATCGCTCGACCGTCGGTTTTGACCGGCTGTTCTCGCTGCTCGATCAGGCCCACGCCGTCGAGAATGCACCCAGCTATCCGCCCTACAACATCGAGCGCACGGGCGAGAACGCCTTCCGCATCTCGATCGCGGTGGCCGGGTTCGGCGAGGCTGACATTGCCATCGAAGCCAAGGAGCATGGCCTGACCGTGCGCGGCGAGAAGGCTGTTGGCGAAAACGAGCCTGCCACCGAAATCCTGCATCAGGGCATTGCGGCCCGCGCATTCGAGCGCCGGTTCCAGCTGGCCGATTATGTGCAGGTGACGGGCGCAAGCCTAGCCAACGGATTGCTGCACATCGAGTTGGTGCGCGAGATCCCCGAAGCCAAGAAGCCGCGCCTCATCCCGATCGGTGAGGCACAGCCCCGCGCGATCGAAGCGCAGGTGAAGGCCCGCAAGGCCGCCTGATTCGGGACGGTCGCCTGATCCAGACCGGCTGAATGTTGCTGGCGCTCCCGGTTATCCGGGGGCGCCTTTTTGTCGTTCAGTTGAGCGGTGTCACGGGCACGGGCGCGGTTTCCGGTCCGCGTGGCCGCGTCGTCGTGTCATCGAGCGCTGCAGGCGGCACAGCGCCTGGCGAAAACACGCCTGGCGCAATCACACGCGGAGCCGCCTTCGGCAGCGCTGGGCCGGCTGATGAACCTCGGGCCATCGGCGGGGACCGTTCGGCTTCATCACTCGGGCGCACATCCTGCGGATTGACCAACCGGGGTGCCGCGCGGCTGGCCGGCGTGTCACGCGCTGCAGCAGGCGCTGTCCCTGATGGCGAAGTGCCTGTATCCGGGATCAGCGACGGGCGTGACACCGCGCGCGGCACAGTGGTGGCGGGCGCGGTGGCAGCGACAGGCGGCTTTGCCGCTGGCGGCCTGGTCTCGGGCACGGCCTGCCGGATAATCGGTCGTGCAGGCGGGACCGGCACGATCCGCGTGTCGCCACGCTCGTGACCGTATCCGGGCTCGGCGCGGGCCAGCCGCTGCGGCAAATGATGCGGCACCTGGGCTGGCGGGCGCAGCGCCATGCTGTCGATCAGGTAGCCATGATAGGCATGCAGAACGACCCTCGCGCCAAAACCGCGTCTGTCGAGGCCTTCGACCACATAGTAGAGACCTTGCCGGTCAAGGCTGCGGATTGTGCGGAAGCCGTAATCGAGCCTGACGATCTCATCGATCGCGTGCGGTGGCAGCGGGTTCAGCGGGCCGCGCCGGTAGAAGAAGGCTTCTGCTGGTGCCATGCTGAGGAGCAGCACCGAAAACCCGGCAGCTGCGATCACGGCCTTGCGTGGCTTCAAGGTCTTGTGCGTGTTGAATGACGGTCTCGTCATGGTGTTCCTGATCTTGCCAGTGCGACGCCCCATCCACATTCCTGCTGAAGGATTGCGGCGCAGTTGCGGCGATGCCGCTGCGTCAGGTGGCTTTGCGAAAGGCTTCGAGCAGTGCCTCGACCTGCGCGTTCTGCGTGGCAAAGGCTGCGACAAACCGGCCGACCACCACGCCGTCGGACAGCGGATCGGCAGGGTCGAGTGCCGCGTCCGTCCAGAGCCTGTGATCCGAGCCTGCCTCCACCAGCGCCTCATGCACATGCCGTGGCATGATGACGAAGACCTCGTTGGCCTCGACCGGCCAGGCCAGCCTTACATTTCTGACTTTCGCGAGGCCGTCAGCCAGCCGCGTCGCCATGGCATTGGCGTGCTGCGCCAGACCGAGCCAGTGGTCATCGCCGAAGAGCGCATTGAACTGCGCGCCGATGAAGCGCCCCTTGGACAGGGTGTGCCCGCTGCGCTTGCGGCGCCAGGGTATTTCACTTGCCAGAGCCTGATCGAAGACAACCACGGCTTCCGCGGCAAAGGCGCCGTTCTTGGTGCCGCCGAAGCTCAGCACATCGACGCCGGCTTTCCAGGTGATGTCGGACGGGTGGCAACCAAGGGCCGCGACCGCATTGGCAAAGCGCGCCCCGTCCATATGCAGTTTCAGTCCGCGCGGGCGAATGGCTGCGGAGAGCGTTGCAATTTCGTCAGGTCTGTAGACAAGCCCGCATTCGGTGGCCTGCGAGATCGAGAGCACCTGCGGCTGCACCTGACTGACGACGCCTGCCGGCATCCGCGCGAGCTGGGCCACCACTGTTTCGGGCCTGAGCTTGGCACCTGTGCCTTTCAGGCCAATGATTTTCGCGCCGCCGCTGTAGAATTCAGGAGCGCCGCATTCGTCATTTGAGATGTGGCTTTCCTCATGGGTCAGCACGGCGCCCCAGGGCTGCATCAGGCTGGCCAGTGCCAGGGCATTGGCAGCTGTGCCGCTGGTCAGCAGAAAAACCGAACAAGGGTGGTCAAACAAGGTGCTGAACTGATCTGCTGCCTGCGCTGTCTCGTCATCCTGACCATAAGCGCGAGATGTGCCTTGATTGGTTTTGACGAGCGCGGTCATGACCCTGTCGCTGGCACCGTGGATGTTGTCGCTCGCAAAACGCATGTGATGAAGCTAGCGAGGGCTCATGAACTTGCCAAGCATTGGCGAGCGGGACTGGCCGAGAAACAACAAGAATACCGGAAATCGTTTCATAATTTTCATAAATTGCTGAATAATAATAAAATTAGCAATAATATGTCGCACATGCAGGTTGCGGCGGCCTTGCCTCGCTTCGGCAATTCTGTCAAATTCAGCCCAAGTTAGGACAGTGAGACTGTCCTTTTTCAGGCGAATTTGACGCCATGCAATGCGGCACGGCAAAGTGGAGGTTGGCATGACGACAAATACAAAAGCTGACCTGAAACAGACAGCCCGCAAAACTGCGGACGTCACCGGCGCGTAAGGGTTTGCTAGACCCTGAAGGCGCCAGCGGAGAACGCGGGCGCCGGGCAAGAGCCGGGCGCATGCCCTCCCAGATCGACCATGAGGTGCGCGGGTGAAAGCCTGCCACCGGACGGCACGGAACAGCTGTCTGCCAGGCAAGTCCTGCGCGGATGACATGACAGGCAAGGGCATTGGTGATGACGGACAAGATGCGGGCTGACAAGATGCGCAACGGTCGAAACAACGCTCCTCTTCCGGAGCGTTTCCCGCCTGTGGTTGATCCGGCCATGCCGGCGGCGCAGGGCATGTATGCCCCTTCGCGCGAGCATGATGCCTGCGGCGTTGGCTTCATCGCCGACATGAAGAATGGCAAGTCGCATTCGATTGTTGCCCAAGGCCTTCAGATCCTGCGCAACCTCGATCATCGCGGCGCGGTCGGTGCCGATCCGAAGCTGGGCGATGGCTGCGGCATTCTCGTTCAGATTCCGCACAAGTTCTTTCTGGCCGAATGCGCCAAGCAGGGCCTGTTCCTGCCGGAGGCCGGCCAATACGCCGTCGGTCATTTCTTCATGCCGCAGGACGAGGCGATGCGCGCGCTCTGCGAAGAGATCGTCGAGCAGACTGTTGCCGAAGAAGGCCAGGTGTTTCTCGGCTGGCGCGATGTCCCGGTCGACAATTCCGACCTCGGCGAGGCCGTGAAGGCGACCGAGCCGGTCCAGCGCCAGCTCTTCGTGGGTCGTGGCCCCGGCGTGACAGATGACGACGATTTCGAGCGCAAGCTTTTCGTGCTGCGCAAGTCGGTCTCGAACAAGATCTACAAGCGGCAGGACCGTGCCACCGCGCAGTATTATCCCGTCTCGATGTCGTGCCGAACCATTGTCTACAAGGGGATGGTGCTGGTCGAGCAGCTCGATGGCTATTACAAGGACCTGAAGGACCCGCGCTTCGAGAGCGCCCTCGCACTCGTCCACCAGCGCTTCGCCACCAACACATTCCCGTCCTGGCGGCTTGCCCACCCCTACCGGATGGTGGCGCATAATGGCGAGATCAACACGCTGCGCGGCAACGTCAACTGGATGGCGGCCCGTCAGGCGAGTGTCGATTCCGAGCTGTTCGGTTCTGACATTTCCAAGCTCTGGCCGATTTCCTATGAAGGCCAGTCGGACACGGCCTGCTTCGACAACGCGCTCGAATTCCTGCGGCAGGGCGGCTACAGCCTGGCCCATGCCATGATGATGCTGGTGCCCGAGGCCTGGGCCGGCAACCCGCTGATGAGCGAGGAGCGCCGCGCCTTCTACGAGTATCACGCCGCCCTCATGGAGCCATGGGATGGCCCTGCCGCCATCGCCTTCACTGATGGCCGCCAGATTGGCGCGACGCTGGACCGCAACGGCCTGCGCCCCGCGCGCTACCTCGTCACCGATGACGGGCTGGTGGTGCTGGCCTCCGAATTCGGCGTGCTGCCGATCCCCGAAGAGCGCATCATCGAGAAGTGGCGCCTCCAGCCGGGCAAGATGTTGCTGATCGATCTGGTTGAGGGGCGCATCATTGCCGATGACGAGATCAAGGCCAGCCTGTGCAGCGCCAACCCTTACCAGGAGTGGCTGAAGCGCACGCAGATCGTGCTGGAAGAGCTGCCCCCGGTCGAGGCGCGTGCCTCGCGCACCGATGTCGCATTGCTCGACCGTCAGCAGGCCTTTGGCTACACGCAGGAGGATGTGCGCATCCTGATGGCGCCCATGGCCGTCACAGGTCAGGAAGCTGTCGGCTCGATGGGCACGGACACGCCGATCTCGGCGCTCTCGTCCAAGTCCAAGCTGCTCTATACCTATTTCAAGCAGTGCTTTGCGCAGGTCACCAATCCGCCGATTGATCCGATCCGCGAAGAGCTGGTGATGAGCCTGCTCTCCTTCATCGGCCCGCGCCCCAACATCCTTGATCTGGAAGGCACCTCGCGCCGCAAGCGGCTGGAGGTGCGCCAGCCCATTCTGACCAACGAGGATCTCGAAAAAATCCGCTGCATCGGCCATCACGAGGACCGGTTCGACACCAAGACCATCGACATGACCTATCCCTCCCGCGAGGGGGCAGGCGGCATGGAAGGCGCGCTGCAGCGCCTTTGCGAGCGGGCAGAGGCAGCCGTCCATGGCGGCTACAACATCATCATCCTGTCTGACCGCATGGTTGGGCCGGATCGCATCCCGATCCCGGCTTTGCTGGCGACGGCTGCCGTCCATCACCACCTGATCCGGCGTGGCCAGCGCACCTCTGTCGGCCTTGTCGTCGAGACGGGCGAGCCGCGCGAGATCCATCACTTCGCATGCCTGGCCGGCTATGGCGCTGAGGCGATCAACCCCTATCTCGCCTTCGAGAGCATGGAAGCCGCCTTTGAGGCGGGCGAGTTCCCGCCCGAGGTCGACCGCAAGGAAGTCGTCAAGCGCTACATCAAGTCAGTCGGCAAGGGCCTGCTCAAGGTCATGTCCAAGATGGGCATCTCGACCTATCAGTCCTATTGCGGCGCCCAGATTTTCGATGCCATCGGGCTGAAGGCCGAGGTGACTTCGAAGTATTTTTACGGCACCTCGTCTGCCATCGAAGGTGTGGGCCTGAACGAGATCGCCGAAGAGACCGTGCGCCGTCACCGTGACGCGTTCGGCTCCTCGCCGGTCTATGCGACCTCGCTCGATGTGGGTGGCGAATATGCCTATCGCCTGCGCGGCGAAGACCATGCCTGGACGCCGGAGAACATCGCGCTGCTGCAACATGCCGTGCGCAGCCCGGCGGGCAGCGGCAATGCGCAGGACAAGTACAAGGCCTATGCCGCGCTGGTGAATGACCAGAACAACAAGCTTTCGAATGTGCGTGGCCTGTTCGAGATCAAGGACGCTGCGGCTCTGGGCCGCGCGCCGATTGCGCTCGACAAGGTCGAGAGCGCGAAAGACATCGTCAAGCGTTTCGCGACCGGTGCCATGTCCTTCGGCTCGATCAGCCATGAGGCGCATTCGACACTCGCCATCGCCATGAACTCGATTGGCGGCAAGTCCAACACAGGCGAGGGCGGCGAGGAGCCGGAGCGTTTTCAACCGCTGAGCGACGGGCGCTCGATGCGATCGGCGATCAAGCAGGTGGCGTCGGGCCGCTTCGGCGTGACGACGGAATATCTCATCAACTCGGATATGATGCAGATCAAGATCTCGCAGGGTGCGAAGCCCGGCGAGGGTGGTCAGTTGCCGGGCCACAAGGTCGATGCGCGCATCGCCAAGGTGCGCCACTCGACACCGGGTGTCGGCCTGATCTCGCCGCCGCCGCACCATGACATTTATTCGATCGAGGATCTGGCGCAGCTGATCTTCGACCTGAAGAACGTCAATCCGCGCGCCGATGTCTCGGTTAAGCTGGTCTCTGAAGTCGGCGTTGGCACAGTGGCTGCCGGTGTGGCCAAGGCGCGGGCCGACCACATCACCATCTCTGGTTTCGAGGGGGGCACGGGTGCCTCCCCGCTGACCTCGATCAAGCATGCCGGCTCGCCCTGGGAAATGGGCCTGGCCGAAACACACCAGACATTGGTGCTGAACAAGCTGCGCAGCCGCGTGGCGCTGCAGGTCGATGGCGGCCTGCGCACCGGGCGCGATGTCGTCATCGGCGCGCTGCTGGGCGCGGACGAGTTCGGCTTTGCCACCGCGCCGCTCATTGCAGCTGGCTGCATCATGATGCGCAAGTGTCATCTCAACACCTGCCCGGTTGGCGTGGCGACACAGGACCCTGTGCTACGCAAGCGCTTTGCCGGTCTGCCCGAGCATGTCGTGAACTTCTTCTTCTTCATTGCCGAAGACATTCGCGAGATCATGGCCTCGATGGGCATTGCCCGCTTTGAGGAGCTGGTGGGCCGATCTGACTGGCTGGACCAGAGGCCAGCCATCGAACACTGGAAGGCCAAGGGGCTCGACTTCACGAAGATGTTCCACAAGCCCGAGATGGGTGCGGATGTCGCCATTCGCCATGTCGAGCGGCAGGTCCACCCGATTGACGATGTGCTGGACCGTCAGCTCATCAAGCAGGCCGCAACTGCGCTTGATGCGCGCAAAGCGGTGGTCATCGACGCGTCAATCCGCAACGCCGACCGCACGGCGGGCGCCATGTTGTCAGGCGAAGTCGCGCGCGTCTTCGGCAAGGCAGGCCTGCCCGACGACACCATCACCGTGAATCTCACCGGCACAGCCGGGCAAAGCTTCGGTGCCTGGCTGATGTCGGGCGTGACTTTGAACCTGACTGGCCAGGCGAACGACTATGTCGGCAAGGGCCTGTCCGGCGGCAAGATCATCATCAGGCCTGACCCCGGCTCGCGCACGCTGGCGGAAAAGTCGATCATCGTCGGCAACACGGTGCTTTATGGCGCCATTTCCGGCGAGTGCTATTTCCGTGGTGTGGCGGGCGAGCGTTTTGCCGTGCGCAATTCAGGTGCCATCGCGGTGGTTGAAGGCACGGGCGACCATGGCTGCGAATACATGACCGGTGGCGTGGTCGTGGTGCTCGGCCATACCGGGCGCAACTTTGCCGCCGGCATGTCGGGCGGCATTGCCTATGTGCTGGACGAGGATGGCACTTTCGCCAAGCGCTGCAACCTTTCCATGGTCGATCTCGAGCCCGTGCCGGAAGAAGAGGAGCTTCAGCAGCGCCTCCATCATTCCGGCGGCGATCTCGAGTTCAAGGGCCGCATCGATGTCATGGCCAATATGTCGGGCTATGATGCCGAGCGTCTCCGCCAGCTCGTCAGCAACCATCTGGATATGACAGGTTCGGAGCGGGCGAAGCTGATCCTGGACAACTGGGCGGATTATCTGCCGCGCTTCGTCAAGGTGATGCCGGTCGAATATCGCCGCGCACTTCAGGACATCGAGCGCGCGCAGGCAGCGATGGCTGCGGAATAACGGTTTCAGGAAAAAGAGATCATGGGCAAGGTTACAGGCTTTCTGGAAATCGACCGTCGCGACCGGAAGTATCTTCCGGCCTCGGACCGGATTCGCAATTACCGCGAGTTCGTGATTCCGCTGGGCGAAGAGGCCACGCGCGATCAGGCGGCGCGCTGCATGAATTGCGGCATCCCGTATTGTCACAATGGCTGCCCGGTGAACAACCAGATCCCGGACTGGAACGACCTCGTCTACAACAACAAGTGGCACGAGGCGCTGCTCAATCTGCACTCCACCAACAACTTCCCAGAGTTCACGGGCCGCGTCTGCCCCGCGCCCTGCGAGGCGTCCTGCACGCTGAATCTCGAGGATGTGCCGGTCACCATCAAGTCGATCGAATGCGCGATTGTTGATCGCGGATGGCAGGAGGGCTGGATTCTGCCCGAGCCTGCTGCGGTGAAGACGGGCAAGAAAGTGGCGGTCATCGGATCAGGCCCGGCTGGCCTCTCGGCCGCACAGCAACTCGCCCGTGCGGGCCATGATGTGCATCTCTATGAGCGCCATCAGCGGGCCGGTGGTCTGCTGCGCTATGGCATCCCCGACTTCAAGATGGAGAAGTCGCACGTGGATCGCCGCGTCGCCCAGATGGAGGCCGAAGGTGTCACTTTTCACTATGGCGCCGATATCGGCGTGACGCATGATCCGCAGCGCCTGCTGGCCGAGCATGATGCGGTCATCCTGACGGGCGGAGCGGAGAAGCCGCGTGATCTCGCCATCGAGGGGCGTGATCTTGCAGGTGTGCGCTTTGCCATGGATTTCCTGCCACAGCAGAATCGCCGCGTGGGCGGGGAAGCATGGAACAGCGCCGAGCCGATCCTGGCTTCCGGCAAGCATGTCGTTGTGATTGGCGGCGGCGACACAGGGTCTGACTGCATTGGCACATCGGTCCGTCAAGGTGCGCTGTCCGTCACCCAGCTCGAAATCATGCCCGAACCGCCGGAAAAGGAAGACAAGCTGCTGACCTGGCCGAACTGGCCGCTGAAGCTGCGCACCTCATCCAGCCACCAGGAAGGTGCCGAGCGCGATTTTGCTGTGACGACCGTGAAGTTCGAAGGCGCAGGCGGGCAGGTGCAGAAACTGCACTGTGCCAAGGTTGGCCCTGACTTCAAGCCGATCCCGGGCAGCGATTTCGAGCTGAAGGCTGATCTCGTGCTGCTGGCCATGGGCTTCGTTGCGCCGGTGGCTGATGGTCTTCTGGCAAAGCTTGGCGTCGCGCTGGACGGGCGCGGCAATGTTGCTGCCAACACGATGTCCTACAAGACTTCGGTCGAGAAGGTGTTTGTGGCGGGCGACATGCGCCGTGGCCAGTCCCTCGTGGTCTGGGCGATCCGCGAAGGTCGTCAGGCGGCGCATGCGGTCGACATGTTCCTGATGGGCCAGACAAGTCTGCCGCGCTGAGTCAGCCGCTCAGTTCGCTGGCTTCGGCCAGCGGAAATCGTCGGCACGACCGGGCTTTGGTTCCGGCGCGATGCCTTCCGCGAAGACGCGTTCGAGTTCGAACGTGGCGTCGCTGCGGCCGCGTGCGGTGGCAGGGCTGGACAGCAGCAGTCCCTCGCGCGCCAGTGCGGGGGCCGTCAGCGGCAGGATCGGGCCAGCGATGGGCTTGTTCGGCAGGACGGGCAGCGAGGCTTGCGGCAGGCCAGCCACCATGCCGTCAATCAGCCGTTCGATGCCGCCCTCGCGCAACTCGGGATTTGAAGGTGCGCCTGCGTCGGTTGGAGGCAGCGCGATGATGTTGGCGGGTGCCGGGTCTGCCAGCAAGCGCCGCACGGGCCCGTCCGTGAAGAAGGCGGCCTTTCGCGCACCAGCCTTGGTGAAGTGGATGCCATCATTGGTGCGCAGGCGTGCGGCCTGGCCCGTCAGGTCTGGCCCCATTGCGGTGTAGCGGTTCTCGCCGTCGACAAAGCCGTTCCAGAGATCGACATAGGCACCGCCCGCCCGTTCTGTCCGCTGGCGGAACATGTCGTTCAGCACGATCAGGTCCGTGGAAAGCCGCGCGTTCTGCATGGGTGGTGCGCCAACCCAGACGAGGGGAATGCGCTTTTCGGCAAAGGCGGCTGCCACTGCATCGATCCGCTCGCGATAAAGCTCGCGCCATCGTTCGCTGAGTGGCTCATGGTTGATCTCGCCCTCGCGAATCGCCTGGCGATCGTTTGCGCCCAGCAGCATCACGGCCAGCGTGATTTTCTGGTCGCTGGCCAGTATCTCGCGCACGGTATTGGGCCAGTCGTGGAAATCGGCCCGCACGAGCCCTGAATCAGAGCGTGCCTTCTGCACCACGGCAACATCCGGGCGATCAGCGAAGTTTTCCTCCAGTCCCCTGGCCAGCAACTCGCCAAGAGAATCACCGATCACGACAATGAACGAGGTCGGGTCGACCTTGGGCAGGATCGGCTGGTCCTGCACGATCACGGTTGCTGGAGATGCTGCGCGCCGCTGTGCGGCACCATAGGCCGGCGTTGCGACACGTGGGCGCTGCCTGGGCACACGAATGACCTTCGCGCCGGGATTGCGAAAGTTCGGATCGGGGGCAAAAAAATTGCCACGGCGCAATGTTGGATCGCGCATCAGGTTGGTGTCATTCTCGGCCCAGCTCGACGGGCCACTGGTTGCAAAGACCAGAGCCGCAACCGCTGTCAGCTTGCAGAAGGCGCGCCATGTCACAGGTGAGGTATCCCGAAGTTGGACAACTGCCTTATAGCCGAAGCGAGTGATCGCGTCAGCTTGAACCTTTGAGGCGCGCCAGCAAGGCCGGGGTCGGATAGCCATCCGCAATGATGCCTGCCCGCAGCTGGTATTGCCGCACTGCGTCACGCGTGCCTGTGCCGATGCGGCCATCAGCGTCGGCCGTGTAGAGGCCCAGGGCTTTCAGGCGTCGCTGCACCTCCTGGATCTGGTTCTTGTTCAGGCGCGGGGCATCTGTCGGCCAGCCGGCCTGAATGCCGGCGCGGCCCATGATCCTGTCACCCAGATGCCCGACGGCCAGTGCATAGGCATCCGACGAATTGTATTTCTTGATGACGTCGAAATTGCTGGTCAGCAGGAAGACGGGGCCCTTGTGGCCTGCCGGGAAGAACAGGCGCGCCTCTCCGGTGGAGGGCATGGCCCTGCCATCCGAGCGGGCGACGCGGGCGGCTGCAAAACTCGCGAAGCTGCCGCGCTGCACCTTGTAGTCATAGCCGGACGGCAGATCGACCTCGATCCCCCAGGGCAGGCCCGGCTCCCAGCCGAATGATTTGAGATAGTTCGCGGTCGAGGCCAGCGCGTCTGCCGGCTTGTCCCAGATATCGGCATGGGTGCCAGCACCGGCATAGGCAACGGCATGCTTCATGTAGCTCGACGGCATGAACTGAGTGTGGCCCATGGCGCCGGCCCAGGAGCCACGCATCTCGTCGCGCTCGGCCAGCCCCTTTTCCAGCATTTCAAGCGCGATCATCAGCTCATCGCGGAAGAACTCGCCGCGATAGCGGAGATGCGCGAGGGTTGCGAGCGAGCGGATGACATCCTTGTCGCCCTTGAAGCCGCCATAGCCGGTTTCCATACCCCAGACGCCAAGCACGACCTCTTTCGGCACGCCGTAGGTTCGCTCCACTTGTGCCAGCACACCACCATAGGTCTGCGCCATTTCCTGGCCGCGCCCGATGCGGTTGCCGTTCACCGCGCTCGCCATGTAGCCCCAGATGGGCGCGACGAATTCGGACTGCTTCTTCGTCAGTGTAATGATTGACGGGTCCGGCGTGAGGCCCGCAAACGCCGTATCAAAGGTCTGGCGAGAGATGCCGCGTGACTGTGCCAGCGGCCAGAGCGACTGGATGAAGCTCTGGAACGACGCGCCTTGCGGCTTGGCTGCCTCAGGCTTGGCTGCCTCAGGTTTGGCTGCCGGAGGCTTGGGCGCAGCTTGCGCCAGCGCGGGCACGGCAAAGGCCAGCGGCGCTGCCATCAGGCAGGCGAGGGCGGCAATGGAGGACAGTCTGCGCATCTTGGCTCCGGTCAACTGTTGTGCAGCTGATGTCGGTGCGAATCCGGGCAGGGTCAAGACGGCGGCGATGAAAACCTTGCGATTTTGCTGTTTGACTGCTGCTGCGGCATCAGGCGCTGTTGCGCCGTTTCAGCGAAGCTTCCCAGGCCAGTGCCTGCCCGACGATGGTCTCGAGATCATCGAGCTGGGGGTTCCATCCGAGTTCTGCCCGGATGCGGTCCGCCTTGGCGACAAGCGACGCGGGATCGCCATCGCGGCGCGGGGAGATCTTGACGGGGAAATCGACGCCCGAGACCTTCTTGACGACATCGATGACCTGCTTGACCGAGTAGCCGCGACCATAGCCGCAATTCAGCGTGGTGCTGGGACCGCCGTTGCGCAGGTGTTCGAGTGCGGCCACATGGGCGCGGGCAAGGTCGGTGACGTGGATATAGTCTCGCACACATGTGCCGTCAGGCGTGTCGTAGTCCGTGCCGAACATTTCCAGCATGGCACGCTCGCCAAGCGCTGCCTGTGCCGCCACCTTGATGAGATGCGTCGCCTGCTTGCCAGACTGGCCGGAGCGTCCTTTGGGATCGGCACCCGCCACATTGAAATAGCGCAGGATGACAAAGCTGAGCCCATGTGCGCGGGCGGCGTCGTTGATCATCCATTCGCTCATCAGCTTGGAGCGGCCATAGGGGTTGATCGGCGAAAGTGCGATGTCCTCTGGCACAGGGCTGATGGCCGGTTCGCCATAGACTGCTGCCGTTGAAGAAAAGATCAGCTTCCTGACGCCAGCGCGCACGGCCGATTCCAGCAAGGCGCGCGTCTTCACCGTGTTGTTGAGATAATAGCCCAGCGGGTCGGTGACCGAATCGGGCACGACGATCCGGGCGGCAAAATGCGCGATGGCGGTGATCTCGTGCTCGCGGATGGTGCGCTCCACCAACGCCTGATCGCCCATATCGCCGATGACGAGCCGGGCCTCCTGCGGCACAGCCCACCAGGCTCCGGTCGACAGATCATCGAGGACCACGACACTCTCGCCGCGATCCAGCAACTCCAGCACCATGTGGCTGCCGATGTAACCAGCACCACCCGAAACAAGCACAGTCATGTTCTACCCCAGAAGCAATCCCAGTCTGAGCTTCACCATAGATCGGCGCCTGTTGAAGTCCCGTCAATTCAGAATGTTGCATTTTTATGAAATGTCGATGATTTGGCGGTCTGCCGGCAGCGCAGCGCGCTTTTTCAGGCGTTGTTCAGATTGTTGTGGTTAGTCGCATGCTGACGTTTCGATACCCTCCACCTTCCAATCGAGAGAAGCTGCCATGTTCAAGCCTGTCCGCAAGGCCGTCCTTCCTGTTGCCGGTCTCGGCACGCGTTTCCTGCCCGCGACCAAGGCGATCCCTAAGGAAATGCTGACCGTTGTCGATCGTCCGGTGGTCCAGCATGTTGTGGATGAGGCACGCGCGGCCGGCATCGAGCATTTCGTCTTCGTCACGGGGCGCAACAAGGGCATGATCGAGGATCATTTCGATATGGCCTATGAGCTGGATGACACGCTGGCACGCCGCAACAAGACGAAGGAGCTTGCGGCGCTCAAGGCCGATCTGCCACCGGCCGGTGGCACCAGCTTCACCCGCCAGCAGGCGCCGCTTGGCCTTGGTCACGCCGTCTGGTGCGCGCGTGACATCATTGGTGACGAGCCGTTTGCGCTGCTGCTGCCTGACATGCTGCATCACACGGCGGGCGATGGCTGCCTGGCCGAAATGATCCGTGCCTACAATGACCACGGCGGCAACCACATTGCCGTGGCGCCCGTGCCTGACGACCAGACGCATCAGTATGGCATTGTCGGTGTCACCGACATCAAGTCGAAAGTCTCGCAGATCACCCAGATGGTCGAGAAGCCGGCGCAGGGCACGGCGCCCTCCAATCTGCACATCACGGGCCGCTACATACTGCAGCCGACGATCTTCGATCTGCTGGCCAAGCAGGAAAAAGGTGCGGGCGGGGAAATCCAGCTGACGGACTCGATGATCGAGCTGGCCAAGCTGGAAGAGTTCTTCGCCGTGCGTTTTGACGGCGCGATCTACGACACCGGCTCCAAGATAGGCTTTCTGACCGCGAACATCGCCTATGCGCTGGATCGCGCTGACCTGGGCCCGGCCTTGCGGGCCGAGATCAAGACGCTTCTGGGCAAGGTCTCCTGACGCCGGTTGTCCGGCGAGCGAAGCGTGGCCTCAGAACTGCATCCTGAGGCCGACCTGCGCGATGTTGGCGGTGTAGTCCGAGCCTGCCGTCGTCGAGTTCAGCCGCTCATGGGTGAAGCTGGCGCGCACAGCAAAGGTGCGCATGAGCCGGTATTCAAGCCGGGCGCCAACCGTGGCCGCCTCTTCCCTCAGCGTCGAGCGGTCATAATCCGTGCGGCTGAAGGTGGTGAAGCCGGTCACCGTGAGGTTGCGCATCAGGGCATGCGCGACTTCGAGGCTGGCGCGCCGCGCCACGGCCCCGCTGACATTGGCGAGTGTTGTGTCGGCCAACTCTGTGGAGCCGCGCAAGGTCACGGTGGTCAGCGGTGTGGCGGACCAGATGAGGGCCGCATCGCCGACGACACCGCGCAGGTCCTTCAGGCGGCCATCCTCATATGCCCTCGTCTGATAGCCGACGGCGACTTCACCAGTCAGCTGTCGTGTCAGTTCGAAGGTTGAGCCGACGCGGCCTCCATAGCCATTCGAGGAGCGGCGGAAGCCTGATGAGTCCGTTGTTTCGTCAAAGCGGCGCGTGTCGGCAAGGCCTTCGATGAAGGGCCGGATTCCGGGCATGACCTCGTAGCCGACGCGGGCGCGCAGCCCATACTGTGTCTGGTTGCGGTCAGACTGACTGAGCGTTCTGCCGTTGGTGAGCTTGGCATCCTCATAGTCGGTGCGATCAACGGAGCCACGCAGCGAGAGCTGCAGGCGGTTGATGTCATGGGTCACGCCCGCACTGGCGCCATAGGCATAGGTGATAGGTCGTCCGGTCACGGCGGCATCGAGATCGGTGGAGCCGGGGCGCTGCGTGTCCAGCCGCAGGCGCGTCTCGGCATCGAACCGCGTGTCGCGGCTGTAGTCCAGCCGAAGGCCCAGACGCGCTTCTGCATCCGGGCGCGAGGCGTTCTTGTCAGCGAAGAACTTGGAATAGCCACCGCGCAGGATGCCCGAAAGCTGATGCACGCTCCAGTCGGACTCGACACCAAGCTCGCCCTCGCTGCGGGCGAACCATGAGCCCTTCCTGCTGGTCGAGGCGCGTGACGGGTTGGTGTCGTAACCCGCCGTGTTGGTGATGGCGGGGCGCAGCACGATGTTGCCGATGCGCAGGCCGAGCGGTGCATAGGGGTCCGCATCGAGGTTCGTGCGACGACGTGCCAGCACCCGATCTGTCGGCGGCGGCAGGGTCGTGACCTGCGCGCGCGGCGCTCTCGTCGAGACCTGCACGGTTGCCTTGGTGCGCGCTGAGCGAACTGACCGGCTGGCGCGAGATGGCGCACGTGGCGATGTGCTCCCGCCCTGCGCCTTGATGAGATTGGCCGGGTCATTGACCGAGTCGGGCAACTGCGCCCCTTGCGGGAAAGTTGTGGTGACGGGCTGCGCCACTTGTCCGCCTGTGAGCGGAGAGGCCGCATTGGAGCTGCTGCCGCGCAACGGTGCTGCACCTTGCGCTCGCGCATCATTCGCGACGCCAGACAGCAGCAAGGCTGCGGTCGCGACGCTGGCGAGGACAGGTCCTTTGCAGGAAACAGACACGAGGCGGCCCGAGGCTCCAGTCAAGCGAATGCGATGCAAGCGACCGCATGGTTAATGGAGCTAAAAGCAACATGGTTAAGATCGGGTAACCATGCGCTTGCCCGGCAGGGTGGCACGCGCAACGAAAGCCGTGCTAAACCGCGTCGGTCCGGGGCACTCTGGTGCGCCGCCGGCCTTTTCACGTTCAACGGGTTTCAGCATCACATATGGCTCACGTGTCGCCCTCTCCCGTCGCTGCATCTGTCATCGCGGCGGGCCTGCGCGCCATCGCCGTCGAGCGCAGCGGGCTTGATGCGCTCCATGCCGCTCTGTCCGGCAGCCTCGGGTCCCTGTTTGAACAGGCCGTTGCCGCGATCGGGCAGGCGGCCGGGCGCGTGATTGTCTCGGGCATGGGCAAATCTGGCCATGTCGGGCGCAAGATCGCGGCGACGCTCGCCTCCACAGGCACGCCTGCCCATTTCGTTCACCCGGCCGAGGCCAGCCATGGCGATCTGGGCATGGTGCAGCCGCAGGATGTCATCATCGCCCTGTCCTGGTCGGGCGAGACGGTCGAGCTTGCAGCGCTCGTTGCCCACGCCAAGCGCTTCCGGGTGACGCTGATTGCCATGACCTCGAATGCTGACAGCGCTTTGGGTCGGGAGGCTGATATCTGTCTTGCGCTGCCCAAGGCGGAGGAGGCCTGCCCCAATGGGCTGGCCCCCACCACATCGACCACGATGCAGATGGCGCTGGGCGATGCGCTGGC
>JANMMX010000340.1:0-2551 GCA_031373605.1 Allobosea sp.
CGCCAGCATACCATCGACAGCGGCTGTGGCACGGGCGCGGTCCGGAGCCAGCTCGTCCAGTGCGCCGGCTGAAATCAGCGCCTCGATGGTGCGGCGATTGACCTGCCGGGAATCGATGCGGCGGGCAAAATCGGCCAGGTCGCGGAACGGACCGCCAGCCCTGCGTGCCTCGACAATCTGGCGCACGGCGGCCTCGCCCACACCCTTGATGGCGGCCAGCGCGTAGCGGATCGCGCCCTCATGCACATCGAAAGCAACCCCGGACCGGTTGATCGCAGGCGGCTCGACACGGATGCCCATGCGGCCGGCATCACGTCGAAATTCCGAGAGTTTGTCGGTGTTGGACATGTCCAGCGTCATCGAGGCCGCCATGAACTCGACCGGGTGGTTCGCCTTCAGCCAGGCCGTCTGATAGGCGACGATGGCATAGGCAGCAGCATGGCTCTTGTTGAAGCCGTAATCGGCGAATTTGGCCAGCAGATCGAAAATTTCGCTCGAAAGATCACCTGAAAGGCCATTTTCTGTGGCGCCACGCACGAAACGGTCGCGCTGGTCGTCCATTTCCTTCTTGATCTTCTTGCCCATGGCGCGACGCAGCAGGTCGGCCTCGCCCAGCGAATAGCCGGAGAGCGCCTGCGCCACCTGCATCACCTGTTCCTGATAGACGATGATGCCGTGGGTCTCCGACAGGATCGGCTCCAGCGCCTTGTGCAGGTACTGCGCCGCTTCAAGCCCCAGCTTGCGGCGGCAATAGGTGGGGATGTTGTCCATCGGGCCGGGCCGATAGAGCGCAACCAGCGCGATCAGATCCTCGATCCGGTCCGCCTTCATCTCGACCAGCGCCTTGCGCATGCCGGCGCTTTCCACCTGGAACACGCCAACTGTCTCGCCACGCGCCAGCATGTCGTAGCTCTTGGCATCATCAAAAGGCAGCTTGTCGAGATCGACATGGACCCCGCGCTGGGCAATGAGCGCAACGGCGGTGGTGAGGACGGTCAGCGTCTTCAGCCCGAGAAAATCGAACTTCACGAGGCCTGCCTGCTCCACCCATTTCATGTTGAACTGGGTGACGCGCATGCCCGTGCGCTGATCAACCGAGAGCGCCACCAATTCTTCCAGCGGGCGGTCTCCGATGACGACGCCGGCGGCATGGGTCGAGGCATGGCGATGCAGGCCCTCGAGTTTCTGCGCGATCTCCAGAAGACGGGCCACCACCGGCTCTTCGGCTGCGGCCTGCTGCAGCTTGGGCTCGCCGCGAATGGCTTCGGCCAGGGTCACGGGCTTCGCCGGATTTTGCGGCACGAGCTTGGTCAGCTTGTCGACCTGACCGTAGGGCATTTCCAGCACGCGCCCGACATCGCGCAGCACGCCGCGCGCCTGAAGCGTGCCGAAGGTGATGATCTGCGCCACGCGGTCCTCGCCATAGCGGCGGCGGACATAGTCGATCACCTCTTCGCGCCGGTCCTGACAGAAGTCGATGTCGAAATCCGGCATCGAGACGCGGTCTGGATTGAGAAAGCGCTCGAACAGCAGGCCAAAGCGCAGCGGATCGACATCGGTGATGGTGAGCGCATAAGCGACCAGCGAACCCGCGCCCGAGCCACGGCCCGGCCCGACCGGTATGCCGGTTTTCTTGGCCCATTTGATGAAATCCGCGACGATCAGGAAATAGCCGGGGAACTTCATGCTCTCGATCACCGAGAGCTCGAAGGCGAGCCGCTTGCGGTAGTCTTCCGCGCTGAAGCCCGGTGCCAGCTCATGATTGACGAGCCTGATTTCCAGATCAGCCTCGGATTGCAACCGAAGTTCCTGCGCTTCGTCACGGGCCCCCTCCCCGCCAAATTGTGGCAGGATTGGCTTGCGAACCGTCGGTCGCCAAGCGCACCGCATCGCGATTTCGACCGTGGTTGCCAGCGCTTCCGGCAGATCGGAGAAACGGCGCTTCATCTCGCGGCGCGTGGCGAAATTGTGCTGCTCGGTGACGCGACGGCGCTGGTCGTCGGAAACAAGGCGGCCCGCCGCGATGGCCAGCAGCGCATCATGCGCCTCGAAATCGCCCGGCTTGCCGAAGAAGGGTTCGTTGGTGGCCACGATGCCCAGATCACGCGCATAGGCCATGGTCAGCATCTGGTTCTCGACGGCAGATCCGGCTTCGGTGCCGTGGCGCTGCAACTCGACATAGAGCCTGTCGCCGAAGACCGCCTGCAACTGGTCGAGGCGACCTTCCGCCTGCACAGGCTGGCCTTGGCGAAGTGCGACATCTAGCGGGCCGCCATGGCCACCTGAAAGCGCAATCAGGCCTTCATGGCGCAGTGCCACCTCGGACCACGCAATGTGCTGGCCATGCGGAGTGTCGCTCGCAAGCGCTGCCCGGCTGACCAGCTTCATCAGGTTGCCATAGCCAACCTCCGACATGGCCAGCAGCACGATGTGGGGATGGGCCTGCGCAGTGACGCGGCGCGCCTGGCCCTCATCATCGCCGAAGTCGACCGAGAGTTGCACACCGATGATCGGCTGAATGCCGGAGCCGGCCATCTTCTCCGAAAATTCG
>JANMMX010000346.1:0-3915 GCA_031373605.1 Allobosea sp.
CGAGGTTGCAGGCGTGAAGCTGCTGGCGCGCAGCGTCTCCGGCGTCGAGATGAAGGATCTGAAGAGCCTGGTGGACGAGGCCAAGGCGCGCGTCGGCTCCGGCGTCGTTGCCATCGTTGGCGTGGGCGCAGATGGCAAGGCGGGCGTCGTGGTCGGCGTGACAGAGGATATGACTGCGCGTTTCGATGCGGTGGCGCTGGTGCGCGTGGCATCCGAAGCATTGGGCGGCAAAGGCGGTGGCGGGCGTCGCGACATGGCGCAAGCAGGCGGGCCGGATGGCGCGCAGGCTGATGCGGCGCTGGCCGCCGTGGTGGCCGCCATGGAAGCTGCCGGGTGACGGCGCGCAGCAGCGTCGCGGCTCTTGCAGGCGCAGGCCTCATTTCCGCGTTGGTTCTGGTTGTTTTCAATCCGTTTCTGGCCACGCCGTCAGCCGGGCAGGGCGGCGCACAACCGCGAGTCTCGCCCCAGTCAATGACAGCGCCCGCGCTTTCTGCGGCGCGCGAGGCGATGGCGGGCTCGCTTCTGCAGCTCTTTGTCAGCCGGTTGCCATCCGGGGAAACCCGGCTGGCCGTGGTGCAGGCTGCTGCCGCTGATGATGCGCTGATTGGCGGCGCGCTCGCCGTTGGTGCGACGCAGGCTCAGGTGCCCTTGCCGGGCCTTGCCGGTGCCTATGAGTTGCGCCTGCTCGAGCGGCGCGAAGCTGGCATCGTGGTGCTGGTGCGCCAGCCGCTCTTGCTGAATGCAGCCCAGGCAACCGTTTCCGCGCCTGCCCGTGTCAAGCCCGGCGCCAGCTTTCCGGCACGCGGCATTGGTCCGCAGGGTCCGAAGGATTTTGTGACGCTTGTGCCGGCCGATGCTGCGGCGGACCTGCGCGAGTCATATTTCCTGCCCATCGACAATGCGGAAGCTGCGCTCGAAGCGCCGCGCGCGCCGGGCGGCTACGAGTTGCGCTATGTCATGGATGCGCCGTTGAGCGGCACCGTTGTGCTGGCGCGGCAGCGTGTTGAGGTGCGGTAAGGGCGCCTTCTTCCCCCTTCCCCTTGCGGGGAGGGGCAGGGGTGGGCGTCGAACGATTGCGGCGGGTTTCGCCGTTCGGTGCTTCATCTGCCGCCACCCCCAACCCCAACCCTTCCCCGCAAGGGGGAAGGGGGAAGCAAGAGCGGGTTGCAGCTCTCGCTGGACATCAGCCCCACAAAAAACCCGCCCCGGCATCACCGGGACGGGCCAATCTCAACGGCTATCAATCAGCCCAACGAGAACCCTCAGGCCATCGCCTTCGTCAGGTTTTCGCTGATCTTGTCGAGGAAGCCGGTGGTGGAGAGCCACTTCTGGTCAGCGCCGACGAGCAGCGCCAGATCCTTGGTCATGAAGCCAGCCTCCACCGTGTCGACGCAGACGCGCTCGAGCGTGTCGGCGAAGCGGTTCAGCTCGGCGTTGCCGTCGAGCTTGGCGCGATGCTTCAGGCCGCCGGTCCAGGCGTAGATCGAGGCGATGGAGTTGGTCGAGGTTTCCTTGCCCTTCTGGTGCTCGCGGGAGTGGCGCGTCACCGTGCCATGGGCGGCCTCTGATTCCACCACGGAGCCATCCGGCGTCATCAGCACCGAGGTCATCAGGCCGAGCGAGCCGAAGCCCTGCGCCACGATGTCGGACTGCACGTCGCCATCATAGTTCTTGCAGGCCCAGACATAGCCGCCCGACCATTTCAGGGCTGATGCCACCATATCGTCGATCAGGCGGTGCTCATAGGTGATCTTCAGTGCCTCGAACTTGCCCTTAAACTCGGCATTGAACACCTCTTCGAAGATGTCCTTGAAGCGGCCGTCATAGGCCTTGAGGATCGTGTTCTTGGTCGAGAGATAGACCGGCATCTTGCGGTTCAGGCCATAATTCAGCGAGGCGCGGGCAAAATCGCGGATCGAGTCGTCAAGGTTGTACATGGCCATGGCGACGCCGGAGGAGGGCGCGCTGAACACCTCGCGCTCGATGGTGGCGCCGTCTTCGCCGACGAACTTGATTGTCAGCTTGCCTTTTCCGGGGAAGCGGAAATCAGTGGCGCGATACTGGTCGCCATAGGCATGGCGGCCGACGATGATGGGCTGGGTCCAGCCCGGCACGAGGCGCGGCACGTTCTTGCAGATGATCGGCTCGCGGAAGATCACGCCGCCGAGGATGTTGCGGATGGTGCCGTTGGGCGACTTCCACATCTGCTTGAGATTGAACTCCTTCACGCGGGCTTCATCTGGGGTGATGGTCGCGCATTTCACGCCGACGCCGTGCTTCTTGATGGCGTTGGCCGCATCAATGGTGACCTGATCGTCGGTCTGGTCGCGGTACTCCATGCCCAGGTCGTAATACTCGAGGTTCACATCCAGATAGGGATGGATGAGCTTGTCCTTGATGTACTGCCAGATGATGCGGGTCATCTCGTCGCCGTCGAGTTCGACAACAGTGCCCGTAACCTTGATCTTGTTCATGCTCATGTTCCCTCGCGGTTCAGCCGTAATGCGGTCACGGGGCAAGGCGGCGCCCGTGCTTCAGGCGCTTCCTAGCTGGTGTTGGTGCTTCGCGAAAGGCTGCTTTTGGGCAATGCGGCGCCAGCTGCGCCTATTGATGCAGCGGCATGGGCTCAGCCCGGCATTCCGGCAGGCCGCGCAAGGCAAGCGCCCGCATCAGGGCTGCAGATGGCGCCTGGTTGCCGGTGAACGTGGCGATATGCGCCTGCTGGCCGGTTCCTGCGCTCCCTGCTGCGCCAATCAGCTGCACCATCCTGCGCGCGATGGCTGGTGCCGGGTCGATCCAGGTCACGCGCCAGGGTGCCAGAGCCTCCAGCTTTGGCAAGAGCAGCGGATAGTGCGTGCACGACAGCGCAATCACGTCGGTGCGCTGGCCTCCTGCCTCAACAAAGCAGGGTGCGATTTCAGCTGCAATGGCAGCGTCATCGACCGGCTCGCCCTTCAGCGCCTGCTCGGCCAGTGTGGCCAGCTGCGTTGCGCCGACAAGTGTGACGGCACAACCGCCTGCATAGCTGCGGATCAGGCCTTGCGTGTAGTCGCGCGCCACCGTGCCCGGCGTGGCCAGAACGGTGATGAGGCGGCTTGTCGAACATTCCGCTGCAGGCTTGATCGCAGGCACCGTACCAATGAATGGCACCATGAAGCGGGCGCGCAAGGCTGGCAGCACCAGCGTGGAAGCCGTGTTGCAGGCGATGATGACGAGATCGGGATAGTGCGTCGCCACCAGCCGCTCCATGACGTCCAGGACACGCGCCACAAGCGCGCCCTCGCTCATCTGGCCATAGGGAAAGCCTGCATCGTCGGCCGCATAAACAAAATGTGCATCAGGCCGGGCCTTCATCGCCTCGGACAGGACTGTCAGGCCACCGAGGCCGGAATCGAAAACAAGAATGGCAGGTGTGCGTTGGGCCATGGCCCGGCTGGCATAATGCGTTCCAGCCAGAAGATCGACTGGCCTGTGCAGGTTTAACGCGGTTTGCTGTTGCATGATGAGGGCCTGCGATCGCGCATTCCGCGCAAGACGCCATCATGGCAAGCAAGGGTTAAATGCCGGTTTCCGGGCACCGCTGTCATTCCGGGGCCGCGCAGCGGAACCCGGAACCCATACGCACCAATCGTCAGAGCTCTGGGCGCAATCGCTGGCGCTTGGTTCTTGTCAAATCGGTGTCTATGGATTCCGGGTTCGTCGCTCAGCGACGCCCCGGAATGACGGGAGCGCCATTACGCCTTCGTCTTGGCCGCAACGCCGCGCGCGGCTGCAATGCCTGCCAGCGAGGCGCCGCCCACCGTCATCGCACCGCCGATGCTGGTGGCTTCACCAGCCAGCCAGATGCGGTTGCCGATGGGTTCGCCCAGCACCTCACGCGCGCCGCTATTGCCCGGTTTCACAATGGAATAGGAG
>JANMMX010000146.1:0-1630 GCA_031373605.1 Allobosea sp.
TTCATGCGTCATTCCCGGTTGCGGGAGGCTCAGGCAACCTTGCTGCTGCCCGGCTGGTCCTCGTCCTCATCTTCGTCTTCGGCTTCGTTCTCGGAGGTCTCGACCTCCTCTTCCTGATCTTCTTCCTCTTCCTCTTCCTCGCCATCTTCGCCGCTCATGTACTCGAAGGCAAAGACAACGTCCTTCGTCTCGGGGTCGAAGCGGCAAGAGGTGCAATCCTCGAACACCTCGAGGAAGGTTTCAACAGAAGACGCATCCTTCAGCGAGAAGCTGTGCATGCCGCTCTGGTCGTCGAAAATCAGTTCAATGGTCCAGGTAGCCTCGACAGTGTTGAGCCGGCAATTCATGTCAGTGATCGTCTGCATGGGAGCACCTCATAATGTCCAAACGCGCGGAAGAGCGCGTCTCGTGACATGGGTGATGACTGTGACGAGAGAACGACGTAGCGCGGCTGCATCAGGCCCGAGAAGCCTGACCAGGAGCATGCCGTTAAAGGCGCTGGCGCCCGCTTCACACAGGCTCTGGTCAAGCAAATCGCGCACAGGTTCCAGCAATTTCTCGGCATTCGGGCGCAAAACCAGCAATGTGGCTACAGCGCGCGCACCATCCGCGACAGCCTTGCGGGCCAGTTCAGCATTGAGCAACCCGCCCAAACGGACATCCTCGGCGAAGACGAGCACCGGCTTGCCCTCGAGATTGTGGCGACGGATGCGCCAGCGGTCCTGAAATGAGCCCGATGCCAGGAGCTCGCCCATCGCGACACGGCCGAAATAGAGACATTCGCAGATCATCACCTGAGAATCATTTGCCAGCGACACATCGAGTGAGCGCTTCAGACGGCCACCGGAGAACAGGATGGTTTCCTGCGGCAGCCAATCCAGCAGCGCGCCTGCGCCCACGGAAAGCCGGGTCTCGATGCAGGTGTCGGCCCCTTGGCTGCGATAGATTTTCTCCGCGGCCTGCGTGCTGACAACGGCATGCGCGCCATCATCGGCCGTGATCTGCGTGCGCATCCGGTCGCCGCCCGCCATGCCGCCGCCGGTGTTGATGAGCACGGCCTCGCAAGGTGCTTCGCTTGCCTTTGAGGGAAAGCGCGCGCGATAACCGCCGGACTCGTGCAGCTCCAGTCGGCAGTTTTGCGCGCCGGCACGCCCGAAGCGAAGCCTGACGCCACCATCAGCCCGGATATGGGCCGGCAGCAACTGGGCCGAGAGTGGCATTGCAGACAATGGCAGGACATCGGTGGTCATTGGAGCGCAGTTTCCCGATCCCGGCTTGTCCGCGCAAGTTGGCCAGTGTCAACGCCTGTACAAATTTTGAGCAGCGGGATCACGCAAGCCGTCGTGCCTCGATCACGACGAAAGCCTGCGCCATGGGCGGTTCATCGGTCAGCGAGATGTGGATGACGGCATCAAAGCCCGGCGGGGTCATCCTGGCAAGCCGGACCGCCGCCCCGCCATGCAGGCGGATGGTTGGCTGTCCGCCGGGCAGATTGACCACTTCCATGTCGCGCCAGAACACGCCGTGGCGAATGCCGGTGCCGAGCGCCTTGGCGCAAGCCTCCTTGGCGGCAAAGCGGCGCGCATAGGATTCAGCGCGCGACGCCCTGCGGTCGCAACGCGCGCGCTCG
>JANMMX010000391.1:0-4258 GCA_031373605.1 Allobosea sp.
GCGATTTCTGCAGCTGGCGGCGTGCGCGCACTGGCACGCACGCTCGGCGTATCCCAGCCTGCAATCTCGGGCTGGAAGCGTGTGCCGGCAGACCGCGTGCTGAGTGTCGAGTCACACACTGGCGTGCCGCGCACAGACCTGCGCCCTGACCTCTACCCCGTCGATCAGATCGTGCTCCCGGTTTCAGCGAGCGCCGAAATCGACGAGATCGATCTGGCGCGTGCCGCCATCTATGACATGCTGGGCGCGCTGCTCTGGCGGGCGCCGACGGCGGAAGTGCTGGGGCAACTGGCTGATCTGCGCGGCGATGCCTCGCCCTTCGGCATGGCCCAGGTGGCGCTGGCTGAAGCCGCCACAGAAACAACGGCAGATGCGGTGGCGAGCGAGTTCTTCGCTCTGTTCATCGGCGTCGGCCGCGGCGAGTTGCTGCCCTATGCGTCGTACTACCTCACCGGTTTCCTGCACGAGAAGCCGCTGGCTGCCGTCCGTGCTGACATGGAAAAGCTGGGCCTTGCCCGTACCGACCGCGTCATGGAGCCGGAAGATCATGTCGGCATTCTGTTCGATGTGATGGCCAACCTGCTGCGCGGCAATTTTGTGACGGAGGGTCTCGATGCCGAGATTTTCTTCCAGCGCCACATCCAGCCTTGGGCCGGTCGCCTGTTCGCTGATCTCGAGATCGCGGGCGCATCGAAATTCTACAAGTCTGTCGGCCGTGCCGGCGGGGTGTTTCTTGATATCGAAACGGAAGCCATGCGGCTTTCGTCGTGAATTTTGATTTGTGTTGATGCCGGGAGGGCAAAACATGTCTGATGCAAAAGACAAGGTGGCGGTGGATCGCCGCAGCTTTTTCAAGGCGCTGGGTGCTGGCGCGGCAGTGGCGGTGACGCCAGCTGTCGTAACGCCCGCTGCAGCGATGGATCCGGGTGCAGACGAAAAGCGCGCCCGCTATCGCGAGACGGATCACGTCAAGGCCTTCTACCGTTCGAACCGTTACTGAGGGGGGCGAAACATGCTCATCAAGCGCAAATCCGCTGACGTCCAGCGCGGCAGGCTCCAAAGCGCCATGGCCGGTCTCTCTTCCGGTGTCATGGACCGCCGCGCCTTCCTGCGCCGCTCCGGCCTGATGGCGGGTGGCCTGGCAGCCGCCGGCACTTTCACCGTTGGCGCCATCCAGAAGGCTGACGCCGCCGGTTTCGGCCCGGCCACTGGCAACAAGATCGTCAAGAACGTCTGCACCCATTGCTCGGTCGGCTGCACGGTCATTGCAGAAGTCGCCAATGGCGTCTGGGTTGGTCAGGAGCCAGCCTGGGAAAGCCCGATCAACCGTGGCACGCATTGCGCCAAGGGCGCTTCGGTGCGCGAACTGGTCCATGGTGACCGCCGCATCAAGTACCCGATGAAGCTCGTCGATGGCGCATGGACCCGCATCAGCTGGGATCAGGCCATCAACGAGATCGGCGACAAGATGACCGCCATCCGCGAGAAATCCGGTGCGGATTCGGTTTATCTGCTGGGTTCCGCCAAGTTCTCGAACGAGGGCGCTTACCTGTTCCGCAAGTTCGCTGCCTTCTGGGGCACGAACAACGTCGACCATCAGGCGCGTATCTGTCATTCGACCACGGTCGCGGGTGTTGCCAACACCTGGGGCTACGGCGCGATGACGAACTCCTACAACGACATCCGCAACGCCAAGACCGTGATCTTCATGGGCTCGAACGCGGCTGAGGCCCACCCGGTCTCGATGCAGCACATCATCGAGGGCAAGGAAGTCAACCGCGCCAACGTGATCGTGTTCGATCCGCGCATGACGCGCACGGCCGCCCACGCGACCGACTATGTCCGCTTCCGCTCCGGCACCGACATCGCCGTGATCTGGGGCATGATGTGGCACCTGTTCCAGAACAAGTGGGAAGACACGAAGTTCATCGATGAGCGCGTCTACGGCATGGAGGACATCCGCAAGGAAGTCGCCAAGTATGACCCCAAGACGGTCGAGGACATCACCGGCATCCCCGGCGAGCAGCTGAAGCGCGTCACCGAGACTTTCGCCAAGCAGAAGCCTGCCACCTTCATCTGGTGCATGGGCGTGACGCAGCATGCAGTCGGCACAGCCAACGTGCGCGCCATCTGCACCTTGTTGCTGGCCACCGGCAATGTCGGCTCCAACGGCACCGGTGCCAACATCTTCCGTGGCCATTGCAACGTGCAGGGCGCAACCGATTTCGGCCTCGATGTCACCACCCTGCCTTGCTATTACGGGCTGGTTGAAGGCGCCTGGCGCCATTGGGGCCGTGTCTGGGAAGTCGAATACGACTATCTCCAGTCCCGCTTCGACGAAGTGCCTGCCAAGGGTGGCCGCGCCGCCCGCACGCGCAAGGCCAACATGGAAACCTCGGGCCACACCTCGACCCGCTGGTTCGACGCTGCCACCATGCCGACCGAGCAGGTGGACCAGAAGGACAACCTCAAGGCGATGGTCGTGTTCGGCCATGGTGGCAACACCATCCCGCGCGTGCCGGACTCCGTGAAGGGTCTGGAATCGCTGGAGCTTCTGGTGGTGGCCGATCCGCACCCCACCAACTTCGTCTCGCTGGCGCAGCGCAAGAACGGCACCTATCTCCTGCCGATCGGTACGCAGTTCGAGTGCTCGGGTTCGCGCACCTGCTCCAACCGTTCGGTGCAGTGGGGCGAGAAGGTGGTCGAGCCGATCTTCGAAGCGGCCAATGACTACTGGGTCATGCACAAGCTGGCGACCAAGCTCGGCTTTGCCGACCGGATGTTCAAGAACATCAAGATGGTGCAGGGCAAGTTCGGCATGGAGCCGGAGCCCGAGTCCATCCTGCGCGAGATCAACCGTGGTGGCTGGTCCACCGGCTATTCCGGCCAGTCGCCGGAGCGGCTCAAGCTGCACATGGCCAACCAGGACAAGTTCGATCTGGTGACCCTGCGCGGTGCGGCTGGAACGGCCGTTGCCAACGACTTCTACGGTCTGCCATGGCCGTGCTGGGGCACGCCGGAATACAAGCATCCCGGCACGCACATCCTCTACAACACCAACCTTGAGCCCAAGAATGGTGGCGGTGCTTTCCGTCCGCGCTTCGGTGTGGTGCGCGAAGAGACCCGTCCGGATGGCTCCAAGGTCAATGTCAGCCTGCTGGCTTCGAACTCCTATCCGCTGGGTTCCGAGATCAAGGACGGCTACCCCGAGTTCACCATGGGCGTGTTCAAGCGCCTGGGCTGGGACAAGGATCTGACCGAGACCGAATTGGCGACCATCACCCGCATCGGCGGCAACAACATCGATGCCGTGAACTGGGCGAATGATCTCTCGGGCGGCATCCAGCGCGTGGCGCTCGAGCATGGCTGCGTGCCTTATGGCAACGGCAAGGCGCGCGTGAACGCCTGGCAACTGCCGGACCCGGTGCCGACCCATCGCGAGCCGCTTTATACGGCGCGTCCTGATCTGGTGGCGAAGTGGCCGGCCCGTCCCGACGAAAGGACGCTCCGCATTCCGAACCTGCACACCTCGGTTCAGAAGGCAGCTGTCGAAAAGGGCCTCGCCAAGCTCTTCCCGATCATCCTCACCTCCGGCCGTTTGGTCGAATACGAGGGTGGCGGCGAGGAAACCCGGTCGAACAAGTGGCTGGCCGAATTGCAGCAGGACATGTTCGTCGAGATCAACCCGGCGGATGCGACGGCGCGCGGCATCAGGGACGGCCAGTTCGTCTGGGTGACCGGACCTGAAGGCGGCTCGAAAGCCCGCGTGAAGGCGCTGGTGACCGAGCGTGTCGGCAAAGGCGTCGCCTTCATGCCATTCCACTTTGGTGGCTGGCTGCAGGGTGTTGACCAGCGCGGCAACTATCCCAAGGGAACTGACCCGATCGTGCTTGGCGAATCTGTCAACACTGTCACGACTTATGGCTATGACCCGGTGACCGCGATGCATGAAGGCAAGACCACGCTCTGCCAAATTGCGTCAGCTTGAGGAGGATTGAACAATGGCTCGGATGAAATTCCTCTGCGACGCTGACCGCTGCATCGAGTGCAACGCCTGCGTCACGGCCTGCAAGAACGAGAATGATGTCCCCTGGGGCATCAACCGTCGGCGCGTCGTCACCATCAATGACGGCAAGCCAGGCGAGCGCTCGGTCTCGATGGCCTGCATGCATTGCACGGATGCGCCTTGCGCCGCCGTCTGCCCGGTAAACTGTTTCTACACCACGGCGGATGCCGTGGTGCTGCACTCCAAGGACCT
>JANMMX010000394.1:0-19333 GCA_031373605.1 Allobosea sp.
CAATCAACGCTTGTCAAGCCACGGGGCAATCAGGCATATGGGCTCCAACGGAGACGTGGCCGAGAGGCTGAAGGCACTCGTTTGCTAAATGAGCATACCTGGAAACGGGTATCATGGGTTCGAATCCCATCGTCTCCGCCATTGTTATCAACTATGTTTTTATTTTCATTGAAGAATTTTTGTGTTTGTGGGATCCCGCCCCAACTTAAACCCCAACAGTGCCTGTAACGTAGAACTTCTAGAGAAAATGGACTTTGGGCTGGGGCGCTGGCGATTTGACAAGCGCTGTTTCGATCCACGCCCCCGTGAAGGGGCGACAGTCGTGTTGATGCGCTGATAATTGCTGTAGGGGCTGACATAGATAGGCGTTGAGATTTATACTTTGGCCCGGATTTTCAACGTGTTCAACAGGTTGCTGGCTGGGCGGTAGTTGAAGCGCCATTCGCACTCTTTCAGGAAGAGATGGAAGCGGGCTTTCGGGATGCCATTGTAGCGCTGCATATGCCGCTTCGCCTGGTTCCAGAAGTTCTCGATGCCGTTGATGTGGTTGTGCGCGTCAGCGAAGAGTTCGGAGTGATTGATCCGGTGATGATGGAACTCGGAGACATCCAGCACGTCATATGACCGAAAGCTGTCGGTATAGACGATGCTGTCAGGTCGGATGCGTTCACGCATTATTCCCATGAGTGTCAATGACTTGGCATCCGGGATCATGACAGCATGGACCTTGCCGCCACGCTTGAGAAGCCCGAACACAGGCACTTTCCCGGCAGCCCCTCTGCCACGCTTGCCCTTGCGCGCACCGCCGAAATAGCTCTCGTCCACCTCGACTTCGCCATCAAGGAACGGTGCTTCCTCAGCAAGCTTGCTGGCAATCACCTCGCGTAGCTTGTGGAAAAACAGGATTGCCGTGTTGCGATTGACGCCTGTCAATTCCGCTGCCGTGCGCGCTGGAACACCTGCCACAAACTGCCGGATCAGGTCGTTTTGAATACTTGCAAGCAGCCTGCTTGTGCGCCTTGCCTTATCCATCTGACAAAAATAGCCTTTTCTAGCTATCTAGGTCAGCCCCTTATGAAAAAATACCGTCCGCTACCATGGACGAAATAGTCTGCAATGGGCCCAAAGCGGGCATAGCCGAGGATATGCACATAGTGGCTCAACAGCCAGAAAGCAGACCATCGCGCGTTACTGGATCGGCAGCTCGGGTGCGTGAGCATGGTACGCAAGATGTGCGCCGGCGTCGAACGCGTGGAATCCCTGAAAGGAGCGGATGCCAAAAAACAAACCTATATAATTCAAATAATCAATCTCCAATCTCAACTCAATGTTATATATCATGTTATGCAGTGCAAGAGCTTGTTTCTTGGGGGACGTGGCATTCGCCATCGACTTTCGCCCAGTGTTGCGTCAGCTTAACGCCACTCACTCAGACGGCAAGCCAATTTTGCTCTGAAAATGCCCAGTCGAATACCGCCTTAACTTGTCGCGCCTACCATTCGCCTTCATGATATACGCTTCGACAACCTAGCGGCAGCAGCTCCGGCTATGTAACCGTAGGCGACGGCAGTCAGTAGGCCGTTGCCAGACAGATAGCCCGCCGCGCTGGTGCCGGAGACGCCGCAGGCTGCGCCGCCCGCAGCAAACAGGTTTGGCAGCCTTGTCGCTGCCGCTGTCAGCACTCGTCCGTCATCATCAACCAATAGCCCGCCTTGTGTGTGAAACAATGCGCCGGTGACGCGCACGGCGTGAAATGGCGCAGCCAGGAGTGTTGATTTGGCCCAAGGTCGGCCAAAACTGTCGGTGGCAGCGCTTGTCTTGAACTCATCCACCGCCGCAGCCGAGCGAGTAAGGGCGCTTGGCGGCAATTTTGCCAATCCGGCAAGACCGTCGAATGTGGCGGCAGAAAGGACCGCACCGGCTGCTTCTGCATTGCGAAAATCCTCAAACTGCCGAGCGATGGCTGCGATTCTGCCATCGAAAACTGTCCAAGCAAGCCCATCTGGCTGCTCCAGCACCGCTGCCGCCGCTTCCGAATATCCGCGTGCCTCGTTGGTAAAGCGGTGTCCGCGCGCATTCACCTGAAAACCGCCTTCGGTGATGGTCGCCCAGGTGATCAGGATCCCATGGGGATGCGCGACCGAGCCGTGGCCCTGATGCCCCGGCAAATGGTGCGTCGCTGCCCCAAGCGCTACACCCCAGATGAGCGCTTCGCCTTGATTGCCCGGATGGCCAAAATACAGCGCACCCTTCATCTGCGGGATATGCGCCGCTACCAGCGTTGTGTTGCCGCCATAGCCATTGCAGGCCAGCACCAGCGACTTGCAGCCAACCATGTCGTCGCTGCCATCAGGGCGCACAAGTTTGACACCGCTCACAGCGCCGCTGTCGTCATGCAGCAGCGTCGTCACGCGCGCCTCTGTCACAATGTCGACACCAGCCGCCTCAGCCGCGCTGCGTAGTCGGTCCATCAACTCCGCACCGGAGCGGCTCGGCAGCCCATGCATGCGAAAAGCGGAGTGCCCCGGATAGCTGAAATTGTCGATGACGGAGAAGGGCAGGCCATGGTGGTCCGCCAGCCATTCCAGCGCCGGACCAACGAGGTTGACCACGCGTGACACCTGGACTGGATCAGGCTCATCATGGGCTTTGGCCATGATATCGGCGGCAAACGCGGCTTCGCTGTCGGCGATCCCGGCTTCGCGCTGAAAACGCGTTCCCGCCGCAGGAACAAGTCCTGCCGAAAGCGCCGTGGAGCCGCGTGGCACCGCATCGCGCTCTAGCACAAGCACCGATGCACCTGCCTCCAGCGCCCGCAAAGCAGCAATCAACCCTGCCGCACCTGCGCCGATCACCAGAACATCAACGCCTACATCAGCGACCCGACGGTCCTCGGCACGCAGGATGCATGGTGGCTCTGCGCATACTGTCATGTCGAAAACACATCCATTGGCCTTGACGTGAGGCTGTTGTGCAAGACCTAATGCAGCATGGCAAGCCAACATGGCCACCCCGAAGCCCTGACGCCTAGTCAACCAAGGAAACGTCCATGACCATCAATCGCCGCACCGTACTGACGGGCGCCGTTGCAACCAGCGCCATCATTGCAGCTCCTGGCCTTGTCCGCGCCCAGGCTCCCGCCATCAAGATCGGTATTCTTCAGCCCGTCACTGGCGCACTGGCACAGGACGGCGAGTATGGCCGCCTCGGGGCCGAGATTGCTCTCAACGAGATCAACGCTGGCGGAGGCATCAAGTCGATGGGCGGTGCGCGCCTCCAAATGGTCTTCGGCGATGCGCGCTCCAATCCGGAAGGCGGCACCTCCGAGGTTGAGCGGATGCAGGGCGAGGGCGTTGCAGCTATCGTCGGTGGCTTCGCTTCGCCGATCGTGCTGGCTTCCAGCCAGGCTGCCTCGCGCTACGACATTCCTTATATCTGCGATGTCGGCGTCTCGGACCAGATCGTCGGGCGCGGCCTCAGGAACACCTTCCGCTTCGGCCCTGGTTTCGGTGTGGTGACGCGCACGGCACTGGAGAACCTCTCGAAGCTCAATGATGCCGCGGGCAAGCCTGCAAAGACCGTCGTGATCGTGCATGAGGATGGCCTTTTCGGTGCCGGGATGGCCAAGTTGCTCAATGAGCGCCTGCCTGCAGCGGGCTTCGAAATTCTCGAAACCATCGCCCACCCGACCCCGTCGCGCGACATGTCGAACGTCGCGCTGCGCATCCGCGCGCTCAACCCCGACCTTGTCATCCCATCGAGCTACTATGCCGAGTTCGTGTTGCTCTCGCGCACCATGCAGCAGCAGCGCATCCGGCCAAAGGGCGTCTACGCGATCCTGAATGGTGCGGCCTCGAACTTCCGCTTCGTGCGCGAATTTGCCGATGCCGCCAACCTTGTGATGGATTGCAATCACTGGGCCGATCCGCGCAAGCCGAAGACCGCACAGGTCAGGGCGCAAGCCGAGCAAGGCGGGCGCTTCTGGCTCTACAACACGCCGCTGAACTACTCGTGTGTGCGGCTTCTCGCCGATGCCATCGAGCGGGCTGGCTCGGCAGATCGTGGCAAGATCACTGAAGCGCTCGCCGCCTCGACTTTCGCTGATCACATCATGCCCTACGGCCCGACAGCCTTCGTCAACGGCCAGAACACGGGCGCGGCCCCGGTCAACACCCAGGTCCAAAACGGCGACATCAAGGTGATCTTCCCAGATGCGTTTGCTGACGCGAAGCCGGTGTTCCCGGCAGTGTGAGGCAATGAAGTCGCCATGGTCGGGCTCAGCCCGACCATGGTGTCACTGGGCCATTTCCGGTGTCACCCCCGACGGCACTCGCAAAGCGCCGGAAAGGGGATCCACCCAGCTATTTTACGTATGGATCCCCTTTCCGGCCCGTTGGGCCGCTGGGGATGACACCTTAAATCTATGCTCAAGCTCGATATCTTCCTCTCCGCCCTCGCAAACGGCCTCATGACGGGGGCGGTGTATGCGTTGATAGCGCTCGGGCTGACACTGGTTTATGGCGTGCTGCACATCATAAACTTCGCCCACGGCGCAACGCTGACAGCGGCGATGTTCGCAGTGTTTGTGGCTCACAGCGTCTTCAAGATCGATCCCTACATCGCGATTTTCATCCTGACGCCGCTGTTCTTCGGGCTGGGTTATGCCGTGCAGCGCTTCGTCATCAATCCGGCCAGCCACGGCAATGACAGCAATATCCTTTTGGTCACGCTCGGCTTGTCGATCATTATCGAGAATGCGCTTCTGGCGGGTTTTCGTTCCGATACGCGCTCGATTGATGTGCCATACGGCTTCTCGGTGATCGAGATTGGTAACCTGTTTCTTTCCACCCCGAAGGTCATTGCCTTCTTTGCCTCGTTTGTGGTGGCGGGCCTGCTCTGGCTGCTGCTGGCACGCACTGACACCGGCAAGGCCATTCGCGCGGTCGCCAAAGAGAAGACAGGTGCCGCGCTCTCCGGCATCAATGTCGACCACATCTATGCCGTCACCTTCGGCCTTGGCGCAGCCTGCCTGGCTATTGCCGCGTGCCTCCTGATGCCGACCTTTCTGGTCAATCCGCGCATCGGCAATGCCTTCGTGCTGGTCGCTTTCACCATCGTTGTGCTCGGCGGCATGGGCTCGATTGTGGGCGCATTGGTTGGCGGCTTGATCATTGGCGTGGTCGAAAGCCTTTCGGGTCTTTATTTCGGCGAAAGCCTTGGCCAGATCGGTATTTTCCTGATCTTCATCCTCGTGCTCTTGTTCCGACCCACTGGGCTATTCGGAGCCAAGGCATGAAGAGCCAACCTTATCTGCCGATCATCATTGTCGTCATCGGGCTAGCGCTGCTGCCGCTGGGCCTCAGCTCCAACACGGTGCTGAACTTCCTGAGCTTTGCCATGATCATCACGCTGGCGGCGCAGGGCTGGAACATCCTTGGCGGCTATGGCGGGCAGTTTTCCTTCGGCCATGCGGTGTTCTTCGGCACAGGCGCTTATGCCATGGCGCTGTTGCAGGTGCGCTTCGGCATCAATCCGTGGCTGGCGCTGCCGGTGGCGCTGGCTCTTGGTGCTGCGGTCGGCTTTGCCATCGGCTATCTCAGTTTCAGGGCACGTCTGCGCGGTTCATATTTTGCGCTGGTGACGCTCGCGTTCGCCGAGGTCTTCCGCATTAGTGCCAATGCCTGGGGCTTTACGGGCGGCGCAGCTGGCGTGCTGGTGCCACTGAAGCTTGAGGCCGCCCAGATGCAGTTTGCCGACAAACGGGTTTTCTATTGGCTGGCGCTTGCCTTCGTTGCAGCGGTGCTGGCGCTCACACTCGCCATCACCCGCTCGCGCTTCGGTGCGCAGCTCGTCGCCGTGCGTGAGAACGAGGAGGCCGCCCGTGCACTCGGCGTCGATGCGCTGGCGGTAAAGCTCAAAGCTATCACCCTGTCAGGCGCGATCACGGCGTCAGCGGGCTGCCTCTACACCCAGAAGTTTCTCTACCTTGATGCCACCATTGCGTACGGGCCGTGGATTTCGGTCGAGTCGCTGCTGGCCCCGATCATCGGAGGTGTCGGCACGGTGTTCGGCCCGCTTGTCGGCGCGGTCGTGTTGCTGGGCCTTGGCGAAGTCACCAAAACCGTCTTTGCCAACCTGATGGGCGGCTCGGTGCCGGGCGTTGATCTTGTCGTCTTCGGCGTGCTGCTGATCATTTGCGTCGCATATGCGCCGCGCGGCGTGCTGGGGCTGGTGCAAGGCTGGTTCCGCAAAAAAGCCCCTGCAGCAAAGAAACCAGCATGAGCGCGCTTCTCACGGTGAATGCCGTCACCAAGCGCTTCGGCGGCCTCGTCGCCGTGGATAACGCTTCGATTGAGGTGGCCAGCGGCTCCATCACCGGGCTGATCGGCCCTAATGGCGCGGGCAAGACCACACTGTTCACCGTCATCGCCGGGTTTGAACCGGCCACCTCAGGCACGGTCGCTTTCGAGGGCCATGACATCACGCACCTGCCCACGCACCAGCGCGCCATCGCCGGCATCGCGCGCACCTTCCAGATCGTGCAGCCCTTCGCTGGCCTCAGCGTGCGTGAGAACATTGCAGTCGGCGCTTTCCTGCGTCATCCGGCACGGACTGATGCGCTGGCAAAAGCAGATGCAGTCTGCCATCAGGTCGGGCTTGGGCTGATGCTGGATCAGTCCGCCAGCCAGCTCACGGTGGCAGGCCGCAAGCGGCTTGAGCTTGCCCGCGCGCTCGCCACCGAGCCGAAGCTCCTTTTGCTCGATGAAGTGCTGGCTGGCCTCAACCCTTCTGAAATCCGCGATATGATGCCGGTGGTGCAGGCGATCCGCGCGGGCGGGGTCACCATTCTTATCGTTGAGCATGTGATGCAAGCGGTAATGAGCCTGTGCGACAGCGTCTATGTTCTGGCGCAAGGGCGCATCATCGCGGCAGGCGCACCAGTCGAGGTGGCGCGCGATCCCAAGGTGATCGAAGCCTATCTCGGCCACGGTGCCGCCGCCCGCATGCAGGCGCAAGCATCAGGAGCAACCCATGCTTGAGGTGCGCGACCTTGTGGCAGGTTATGGCGGTGTGCCGATCCTGCGCGGGCTGTCGCTCGATGTGCAACCCGGCGAGATAGTGGCTGTGCTCGGCGCCAACGGCGTCGGCAAGACCACGCTCAACCGCGCCATTTCGGGGCTGATTGCCACCACATCCGGCTCGATCCATTTTGCTGGCGTGCCCATCACCGGCCTGTCCGCGCCCGACATCGTGGCAGCAGGGCTGATCCATGTGCCGGAAGGGCGCAAGATTTTCCCCAATATGAGCGTGCGCGAGAACCTCGAACTTGGCTCGTATCGCCGCGCCAAGGCCAATCGCGCTACCAATCTGGAACGTGCGTTCGGCATCTTCCCACGCCTGAAAGAGCGCACGGATCAGATGGCTGGCACGCTGTCGGGTGGCGAACAGCAGATGCTCGCCATCGGGCGGGGGCTGATGGCCGCGCCGCGCCTGATCATCATGGATGAACCCTCGCTGGGCCTCTCGCCACTGCTGGTCGAGGAGATGTTCGCGCTGATCGCCCGCATCGCCGCCGATGGTCTGGCCGTGATGCTGGTCGAGCAGAACGTGGTCCAGTCACTGGAGCTTGCCGCCCGTGCCTATGTGTTGGAGAACGGTGCAGTGGTGATGGCAGGCAGTGCCTCCGATCTCGCGCAGGACCCGCGCCTGATGAAAACCTATTTGGGGATGTGAGGCGATGCACACAGCGCTCAAAGCCCGCCTCGCCCGAAAGCCTATCCTGCTCGCGCCGGGCATCTATGATCCGTTGACCGCTGCGCTCGCCAGTGATGCTGGTGCAGAAGCGCTGTATCTCTCGGGTGCGGCGCTGGCCTACACGCGCCTCGGTCGACCCGATATCGGGCTCGTCTCGATGAGCGAGATTGCAGAGACAATCACACTGATCCGCGACAGGGTGCCAACGCCGCTGATTGTCGATGCCGACAATGGCTATGGCAATGCGCTCAACATGCAGCGTACCGTGCGCATGTTCGAGCGGGCAGGGGCCAACGCCTTGCAGATCGAGGATCAAAGCTATCCCAAACGCTGCGGCCACCTTGCCGAAAAGCGGCTGGTCTCCACTTCCGAGATGGTCGGCAAGATCAAGGCCGCGGTTGATGCGCGCGCCTCATCCGAAACGCTGATCATTGCCCGCACCGATGCAGTCGCTGTGGAGGGTTTTGGCCCCGCCATCGAGCGGGCGCGCGCCTATGCCGAGGCTGGCGCAGACGCGCTGTTCGTCGAAGCACCTGGCTCGCGCGCCGAGCTTGCCGAAGTGGTCAAGGTGCTGGGCGCCGGCCTGCCGCTGATGGCCAACATGGTCGAGGGTGGCAAGACGCCGATCCTTCCCGCCTCCGAGCTGGAGGCCTTGGGCTTCTCGCTGGTGATCTTTCCGGGCGGCATCGTCCGCGCCATAGCCCGCACCGCGCAGGAGTTCTACGCCACGCTGCTGCGCGACGGCACGTCGGATGCGTTCCGCACCCGGATGTTTGATTTCGATGCGCTCAATTCCGTCATCGGCACGTCTGAGTTGATCGCGCTCGGGAAATTATATGAAGGCGAGAAATCATGATCGCGCTCGATCCCGTCACTTTCGCCATTCTCACTGGCCGTCTTGAGCAGATCGCCGACGAGATGGACGCGACGCTCTACCGCTCTGCTTTCAACCCGATCATCGCCGAGGCGCGCGACGCCTGCCACGGGCTCTATCACGCCACCACGGGTGCCACGATGGTGCAAGGCGCCAAGGGCCTGCCGATTTTTGTCGGCGCGATGGCTTTTGCCGTAAAGGCCGTGATCGACAAGGTGGGCGAGCAAGGCGGACTGGAGGCTGGCGACACCTTCATCTTTAATGATCCCTATGCTGGCGGCACGCATCTCAACGACTTCCGGCTCGTGCGTCCACTCATGCGGGCTGGCAAGGTGTTCGCCTGGCTGGCGTCTGTTGGCCATTGGCTTGATATCGGCGGCAATGTGCCGGGCGGCTACAACCCGCAAGCGACCGAGTGCTTCCAGGAGGGTGTGCTGATCCCGCCGGTGAAGCTGTTCCGCAAAGGCGTGCTGCAACAGGACATTGTCGATATCCTGCAGGCCAACACGCGCGTGCCACGCTCCAACTGGGGCGATCTCAACGGCCAGCTCAATGCGCTTGATCTGGGCGAGCGCCGCTTTCAGTCGCTGATCGATGAGTATGGCGATGCAGTGGTCAGTGCAGCACTCGAAGCGGCGTCCGCCCGCGCCGAGGCGCTAATGCGGGCGAGCATCGCAGCCCTCCCGGATGGCACCTACAGCTTCGAGGACTATCTCGACAATGACGGCATCGTCGACGAAAAGCTGACGATTGCGCTTGATTTGACCATCGCGGGAGAGACCATGAGGCTCGATTTCTCGCGCTCGTCGCCGCCCTGCAAAGGGCCGGTGAACATCGCGCGCTCGACGGCGGTGGCCGCGTGCTATGTGGCGCTGAAACACGTCTTCACCGCTGTTCCCGCCAATGCCGGTTGCCTGAAACCCATCAGCTTCGACATTCCGGACACCAGCTTTCTGGGTGTCACGGCTCCGCGCCCCGTGGCAGGCTACACCGAAACCATCCTGCGCATGATCGGCGTGGTCTTCGGTGCGCTGGCCAAGGCCGACCCGGCCCGCGCCACGGCAGCACCCTTCGGCACAATCAACGCACTGTCGATTGCTGGTCACCGCGCCAATGGCGAACGCTGGGTGATGTTCTCGTTCTTCGGTGGTGGGCTGGGCGGCAATCCGCAATCAGATGGCCTCAACCATGCCAACAACCCGATTTCGACAGCGACGATCCCGCCCGCCGAAATCATGGAGGCGTCTTACCCGGTTATGTTCACGCAGTGGGCGCTGCGCCCCGACAGTGCTGGGATTGGTGCCCATCGCGGCGGTTTTGGAGCGGTCTACGAGATCGAGGTTCTGTCGCCCAGCGGGGCCGATGTCTCGCTGCTTGGCGAACGCGGGCGCTATGCGCCATTTGGCGTGAACGGCGGCGGGCCGGGCGCGCTCAACACCTTCACATGGGACAGTGATGAGGGGCCACGTACCGCACCCATGGCCTCGAAGATCACCGGCGTGAAGCTGAAGCAAGGCCAGCGTCTCAGGCTGGAAACACCGGGCGGTGGCGGCTGGGGCGATCCCGCTGGACGTTCCGCTGAAGCGATTGCACGCGATGTGAAACGCGGCTTCATCACGGGTGACGTATGAGCAAAACGCCCCGCACCCTTGTCGGCGTCGATGTCGGTGGCACGTTCACCGATCTCGCCTTTTTTGACGAGGCGACAGGCGAATTTCGCACGGCCAAGGCTCCGTCCAATCGCGGTGATGAGGCGGTTGGCTTCATCGAAGGCCTTGGACGGCTTGGCCCCATCGCGGGCCTCGGCGCCATCATCCATGGCACGACTGTGGGCACCAACGCGCTGCTGGAACGCAAGGGCGCAAAGATCGGCATTATCACCACGCCGGGCTTTCGCGACACGCTGGAAATGCGCCGCCGCGACCGGCCGAACACCTGGGGCCTGTGGGGCGATTTCGAGCCGATCTGCCCGCGCGACATGCGCCGCGAGGTGCCAGAGCGCACGCTGGCTGATGGCACGATCCGCACCGCGGTTGATGCGGCAGCTGTCGAAGCGGCTTGCCGCGCGTTGCTGGCGGACGGGGCGGAGGCGCTGGCGATCATCTTCATCAACGCCTACGCCAACTCGGCCAACGAGCGCGCGGCCTATGAGGCAGCCAAGGCCGTCTGGCCGAACTCCCATATCGCTCACTCGGCGCAAATCCTGCCGGAAATCCGCGAGTTTGAGCGCACCTCCACCACGGTGCTGAACGCCTATCTGCAACCCGTGGTCGCGAGCTATCTGAGCAATCTTGAGACCGGCCTGAAGGCCGAGGGCTTCCCCGGCTCGTTCCACATCGTGCAGTCCAATGGTGGGGTGATGTCGACCGCCACCGCGCGCAAGTTTCCGGTGCGCACAGCCCTGTCAGGGCCTGCTGCGGGCGTGATTGCCGCCGCCGCCATCGCCCGTGCGGCAGGCTATCAGGATGTCGTAACGGCAGACCTTGGCGGCACCTCCTTTGATGTATCGCTCGTGGCAGGCGGGGAGGCTTCGCTCAGCGCCCAGACCACTATCGATTTCGGTATGGTCATCAGAACTCCGATGATCGAAATTTCCACCATCGGCGCAGGTGGCGGCTCGATTGCCCATGTCGATGCCGGCGGAATGCTGGCCGTGGGGCCCGAAAGCGCCGGCTCGCGCCCCGGCCCGGTCGCCTACGCGCAGGGCAACTCGCGTCCCACGCTGACCGATGCCAACATCGTGCTTGGCCGCATCAACGCCGAAAAGCCGATCGGCGGCAAGCTGGCAAAGCTTGATGTCGAGGCCGCGCGGGCGGCAATCCTGCGCGAGATCGCCACACCGCTTGGCCTTGGCGCGGAGCAGGCGGCGGAGGCCATCATCCGCATCGCCAACGCGAGGATGGCTGGCGCGATCCGGCTTGTGTCGGTCGAGCGCGGGCATGATCCGGCGCGTTTCACGGCATTGCCGTTCGGCGGTGGCGGAGCGCTGCATGTCGGCGCGCTGATCAACGATGTCGGGCTGAAATCGGCGCTGGTGCCGCGCTATCCGGGCATCACCTCGGCGCTAGGCTGCATTGTCGCCGACATTCGCCACGATCAGGTGATGACCGTGAACGTCATGCTCGGCGGGCTGGATGCGGTGGCGCTCAACCTGCGCATGGTGGAGGCCGGGCGCGAGGCCCACGCGGTGGTCGCAGCCTCTGGCCTCAATGTTGCGCGCATTGATGTGATCTACGAACTCGACATGCACTATCAGGGGCAGACGCACGTCGTCGCCGTGCCGCTGCCGGTTACGCTTGCTGAAACTGGCACAGGTATCAGCGAGGCCATCGTGGAGGCAGCGTTCGAGGCTGCCTATACACGCGCCTTCTCGCGCCTGCTGCCCGGCATTCCGGTGCGCGTCGTCAACTTGCGCACGGCAGCCATCGGGCGGCGGCCCGCCTTTGACCTCAAGGCCTTGGCCCCGTCTGCGGCCTCAAACTTGGAACAAGCCCAAATGGGACATCGGCAAGTCTGGTTCGATGGCGGCTGGCATCGCGCCAGTATCTGGGACAGATTGGCGCTGCCGGTCGGCGCGGTGATCGAAGGCCCGGCGATCCTTGAGCAGCCTGATGCCACGACTGTGATCGATCCGGGGCTTGTGGCGAAGGTGGACGGATTTGGGAACCTGATCGTGGAACGGGTGTGATGATGGTGAACACGCAAGTCATCCCGCGCTGTCATCTCGGCCTTGAGCCGGGATCAGCCGATGCAGGCAGCAAAGCTCGGCCTGTTTGGCAGCACACGGAGCGATCCCGGCTCAAGGCCGGGATGACAGTGGAGGGTGCGGCATGAGCACCGCGAACTTCACCCCAACGACCACCGCCATGCTCATCTGCGACCTGCAAAATGATTTCATTCATCCGAACGGTGCCTATGCGCGCGGCGGGCAGTCCGCGCCCGAGATCTCGGCGCTGCCAGCGCATGTCAGACCACTGATGGATGCACTTAAGGCGAAGGGCGGCCTGGTCATCGCGACGCAATTCACGCTGGTGCCGGGGCGTGGTGGTGAGCCTTTGATCTCGTCGCATCTCAAGCAGTTGCGCCCGTTTCTTGCGAAGGGCGATTTCGCGCCCGGCTCGTGGGGCAATGCCACGGTCGATGCGCTTCAGCCGGTTGATGTCGCGGTCGAGAAGGTTGCTTATTCGGCCTTCTACATGACACGGCTTGAATGGGTCATCCGCAAACTTGGCATCACGCGGCTTCTGTTCTGCGGCATCGTCACCAACGGTGGCGTTGCTTCCACCGTGCGTGATGCCCATGTGCGCGATATCGATGCAGTGGTGCTGGAAGACGGCTGTGCTGCGTTCTCACCCGCTGTGCACGACACCGCGATCAATGCCCTGCGCCCAGTCGGCCGCGTTGCCACTATTGCCGAGATGCTTGGCGAGGTAGAGGCGGCATGAGCATGCCACGAACGCTGTTCGACAAGCTCTGGGATGCCCATGTCGTCGCGGTGCGCGAGGATGGCGAGGCGCTGCTGTGGGTCGATCGGCATTTCGTGCACGAAGGCTCGCACCATGCCTTCCGCCAACTCGACAAGCGCGGCGCAAGCGTAGCTGAACCCGGTCTGACATTCGGTGTTGCAGATCACTATGTGCCGACACTCGGTCGGCCGTTTATCGCTGATCCTGAAGTGGCCGGCATGGTCGAGCGGCTGTCGGGCAATGCGGCCAAGCATGGCTTCAGGTTGTTCGGCCTTGATGATCCGGCGCAGGGCATCGTGCATGTGGTCGGCCCTGAACAAGGCCTGACGCTGACGGGCTTGCTCATCGTCTGTGGTGACAGCCACACCTCGACGCATGGGGCCTTCGGTGCCTACGCCTTCGGTATCGGCGCATCCGAAGTGGCCCACGTGCTGATGACGCAGACGCTGTGGCAGCGTAAGCCGAAGCGCATGCGCATAGTGGTCACAGGTGCGCTCGGTGCCCACATCACTGCCAAGGATCTGGCGCTGAACGTTATCGCCAGCATCGGCACCAATGGCGCACAGGGTCATGCGCTGGAATATGCCGGGCCGGTGATTTCCGCGCTGTCGATGGAGGGGCGGCTGACGCTGTGCAACATGTCGATCGAGGCCGGCGCGCGCTGCGCCATGGTTGGCCCGGACGATACGACATTTGCGTGGGTGCGCGGGCGGCCCTATGCGCCGAAAGGCGAGGCGCTCGATGCGGCCATCTCGGCATGGCGCGAGCTTGCCACCGATGACGGTGCATCTTTTGATCGCGAGCTGACCATCAATGGCAATGGCGTGGCCCCCACCGTGACCTGGGGTGTGAGCCCGGAGGATGCCTTGCCTGTCAGCTCCCATGCGCCGCAGCTCGACGCCGAAAGCGGCGAACGCCTCAACTACGTACTCGATGCGTTGGACTATATGGGGATCGCGCCCGGCCAGAAACTGAGCGAGGTCAGGATCGACCGCGTTTTCATTGGCTCATGCACCAATGCGCGGATTGAGGATTTGCGCGCAGCAGCGAGTATTCTGCGCGGACGAAAGGCGGTCGTGCCGGGACTGATCTCGCCGGGTTCCAGTCTTGTGAAGCGTGCCGCCGAGGCCGAGGGGCTTCACCTGATCTTCACCGAAGCCGGGCTGACCTGGGCCGAGTCGGGCTGCTCGATGTGCGTCGGCATGAATGGCGATCTGGTCGCGTCCGGCGAGCGCTGCGCTTCGACCACCAACCGCAACTTCCGTGGCCGCCAAGGGCAGGGCGCGCGCACGCACCTCATGTCACCTGCCATGGCCGCCGCCGCCGCCGTCACAGGCCGCCTGACGGATGTGCGTGATTTGCCGCCCATACTGCCGATGTTGGAAGGCTGACCATGGAGCGCTTCACAACTCTGACAGCAAAGGCCTGCCCGCTTGGTCTCGCCAATGTCGACACCGACCAACTCATTCCGGCGCGTTTCATGAAACGCTCGCGGGCCGACGGCTATGGCGGCTTCCTGCTGCACGATCTGCGCATTGCTGCGGATGGCGCACCAAACGCAGATTTCGTGCTCAATCAGCCCGCTCATGCGGACGCGGCGATTATGGTCGCACGCCGTAGTTTTGGCACTGGTTCCTCGCGTGAGGCGGCCGTCTATGCCTTGTGGGACTACGGCATCCGATGCGTGATCGCGCCGTCCTTTGGCGATATCTTCACGTCAAATGCGGTCAAGAACGGCTTGCTGCCCGCCCAGGTCAGCGAGGCCGATGCCGAGGCGTTGCTGACGCTACTGGTTGGCGGTGGCAGCCTGGCAATTGATCTGGATGCGCTCACGATCAACCACGGCATGCAGGCGCTTGCCTTCACCATCGATCCCGTCCGCCGCCTGCAATTACTCAATGGCTGGGATGATATCGATCTCACTCTGCGCCATACGGACGAGATCGCCGCCTATCGCGCCAGACGGTTCGCGGGCAGCACATGGGCGTGGCCGTCAACGCGAGGCTGACAAGCCTGTAGGACCTCAGGCGAAGACTTTCGTCGTATGGGCCACTGCGTCGACCAGGTCGTCAAAATGCTGGATTGCCAGATTATGATGCAGCATCTTGATCGGTACATCGTTGGGGGCTGTCAAACAAACCAAAAAAGTCTCAGAGTTCGCCCCAACTCGGCGTGCCTCAGGCTGCGAAGAGTTGACGCCACTCGGCAAGAGCTGCACTGCGGCGGTCCTTGAAATTCTGACGGCTGATGAGGCTGCGTTCCCCGTTGAAGTGGTTGTGAATGGAGCCGTGTAATGCGGCGAATTTCTGCAATGTTCGCATGCGTCGAAAGCGCAACATTGCCCGCTCTCGTCGTCGGAAGGGCTGATGCGAATTCTCCGCCCGATTGTTCAGCCAGCGGCCGGTCTCGCGCTTGTCGACAATGCCCAGAACTTTGAGCGCAGTGCTGTATGACGCCAAACGATCCGTCACGATGGTTTCTGTCGCACCGTGTCTCTTCAGGGATTTCCTGAGGAATTTCAACGCTGCCTTCTTGTCTCTGCGCGTCGTGACGAAGCTTTCCAGCACTTCACCCTCGTGATCGACGGCCCGCCAGAGATAGTGCTTTATGCCGTTGATCTTCACGAAGACCTCATCGAAATGCCAGCATCGGTGCTGGTGTGCCCGCATGGCATCGGCGCGTCGCCTGCGGATTTCGGCTGCGAAGGTCGTCCCGAACTGGTTCCACCAGAACCGAACGGTCTCATGCGTGATGTCGATCCCGCGCTCATGGAGCGGCACTGTCAGACAAACCAAAATTAGTCTGGGAATCCGCCCCAACCCGGTTTCTGTCAGGCCGCGCGGAGTTAGGCGCGGCGCACGACCTGCTGGAGGAAATGGCGGCGTCCGGTGAACTCAACGCGGCCGAACTGAGATACCTCATCGTCGGCTGTCTCGCTCATGGCAACCACGAGCTGGTGCCCCGACTGGCGAACGCCATGATCCTCGGCGAGACCTCGTTTGACGTAGACGAACTGGTGACCGACTCTAGGGCGGGGCGCTGGACTTCGCCGTCGTCCGTCCGGCTTCGGCGACTGCTCGACGACGACGAAATAGCCAGCAAGGGGCACCTGATCCACAAACTGAAGGCGAAGGACAGCACAGGCCGGTGGGCCTACTACTTCGTCCTGGTCCAAGAAGAGAAGGAGAAGCCCTTCATGGCCGCGATCAGTGGCTACGGGACAGTCGACTTGGAGGATTACGGAAAGGTCATCGCGTCATGTTATGGCGAAACGCCGAACGCTGAGACGAAGCGGTTCCCAAAGGAAAAGTACGATTTCGATATCTGATCCGGGTTGCTCTCGTATCCTCGCTCGCGCGCAGCGATAAACTTGCAGCGATCCCTGTGGGCCACGGGTGACCCACCGCTGCCGTAACTGGCATATGATCGAGTCTTGTGGGTGGCGGTCTGCGGGCGGATGGCACTTGGCGCATTAGAGAAGATTCGACGTCTGGCCCACCCCCTCCTCCATATGCGTATGAATTTGCGTAACTGCGATAGGATGCGCAGGAACCAGAATAGACGACTCACATCCGGTTTCCCATCCTCCGCCATTGTTCCCAGTTTTATCCGCTCGATTTGCAACTGCACGACTGCTGGATTTCAAGTCTGCACAACGCACATGAACACTCCTTGCTGGCTTAGCGCGCAGGCTCGGGGATGATGGTCGGGCGCAGTGCAATCTCGGAAATTGGCGCTGCTGGTTGTGCGGCTCCGCCCATCGCGTTCTTCGCCATCCTGAACCCGATCTGGGAATATGCCTGAAAGCCGATGAACACCGCCACCACAGCCAATGTCATCCGCGGGGTGAGACCCAGAAAATTACGGTTTGAGCCTGCGCGGACGCGGTTGACCATGGATTGGCGTGGCTTGCTCGATGGGACTGCAGCAGCCTGGCCAACGCGTGGTGCCGACAGCGTGCCCGAAAGGCGCTGCAACACGCCCACGCGTTCAGCGAGCGTGGGGTGCGTTGCCAGCCTGCCGGTCTCGGCACCATGAATCATCATCGTATCCATGCCAGCGCTGAGGCCAGGGATGGCGCTGCGCCCTTCGATCTTGGCCAATGCAGAGATCAAGGCGGCTGGATCATGGGTCAGGCGGACAGCCTCGGCATCGGCGACAAATTCACGAGCTGAAGAAATGGCAAGACGCGAGATCCGCGCCAGAAGCGCGCCGATCTGAACAATCGTGCCAATGATGAGTGCAGGCACCAACAGGAACGGAAGCACCACAAAAAGGATCAACCGCTTTGCGCTCGTGATGCGGAACGGGTTGTGTCGCTCGATCCGTTCCACCCCGCCAAGCATGATGTTGGCAGCCGCAAGCAGGCGTGTGTCACGATTGACGATGTGGATGATCTCATGGGCTATGACAGCCTGAAGCTCATCATCATTGAGAGCATCTAGCAGCCCTTGCGTGACGACGATGGCTGAGGTCCCTGGCGAGTGGCCGCAGGCGAACGCATTGCAGGCTTCGGTCGGCATCACGCCCAGGCGCGGTTCCGGAATGCCTGCCGCAATGGCCAGCGGCCCGGCGATCCGGTGGAGGCCAGGCGCATCCTTGGAGCTGACAAAGGCAAAGCCGGTGGCGGCCTGAGCTGATTTCACCTGCCGCAGAAAGAGAACGCCAAACATCAGCGCGGCAAAAAGAGTGATGCCAACGCCATAGCTGGCCAGGTAGGCAAGCGGGTCTGGCATGGGCGCGCGCGCCGGGTCGAATACCATCAGCGGCAGCAGCAGGACCGCTACGGCTGCAATGTGAAAGCCGATCAGAAAACCACCGAAAAGAGCCACCGACAAGACAGTGTTGCGCCTGACGTGACCGTAGAACCCGTTGACACGGAACATGGCGGTGACCCTGGTTGACCCATCGCTCAGAATGCGACGGCGACGGCCTCATCGAGGCGTGCACGGCTATCGTGACCTAGATCAAAGTGCGGCCGACGCTTCAAGCCGCCGAGCTTCGAGACCAGATTTCCTGGAAACTGGCGCAACGTTGCGTTGAATTCGTCAACTGCAAGATTGTAGAAACGGCGCGAGGCCGTGACCCGGTTTTCGATATCCTTGAGGTCGTCGCGGAATTCCTTGAAGTGGAGCGATGCTTTGAAGTCCGGATTGCGGTCACAGGCCGATATCAGGGCGTTGACGGTCTGCGTCACATTGCGCTCGGCCTTGAGCTTCAGTTCTGGCGACATGGCCTTGATTGCTTCAGTGCGGGCTTCAAGGACGGCTGCGAGGAGATCACGTTCATGCTTGACGAAAGCCTTGACGGATTCGATCAGGCCCGGAATGACTGCATGGCGATGCTTTAGCAGCACGTCGATGTCGGCAAAAGCTGTTGTGCAGCGCTCATCCAGAGCGGCAAGCCTGTTGTGGGAAGCCCACGCCATCATCCCGCCGATGGAAATGGCCGCGCCCCCGGCGATCATGCCCGCATTGGCCGCCGCAAATGCAGCAAGTGTGTCCCAGTTCATCTGAGCAGATCTCCGGTTCCCTCTACCAGATGTATACATACCAAATCACCAAGAACCGGTTAGGCGCGATGGTTAACGCCATTGGAAGCTGCACCGTCCATGTATTGTGAAAGGTGGCTTGAAGGTGCGCTGCCCGACGCCGGCATCGAACCGTCGGTCGGCAGTGTCAGAAATTCCTATGACAATGCGCTCGCCGAGACCATCAACGGGCTTTGCAAGGCCGGGCTCATCCACCGGCGTGGGCCTTGGAAGTCATTCAAGGCCGTTGAGCATGCAACCCTCGAATGGGTCGACTGGTTCAACCACCGCAGGCTGATGGGGCCCATCGGCGACATGCCCCCTGCCGAGGCTGAAGACTGCTACGACGCCATGCTGGACGAGCCAGCCATGGCTGCATAACTCAAGCCAAATGGCCTCCGGCAAACTCGGGGCGGTTCAGTTGGCCGAAAGCCGGATATCGCCTTGACTGGCTGGGGAGCGTTAGCTGCACAACAGCAGACGCTGAAACAAAAGTTACGGCAAGATCGTCGCCATTCGGTAGGGCGTGTCGCATGGCCCGGCGTGTTGATCGCTCCAACCGCCCGGCGCCGTCACACGCTCATCCGCCGCCTGATCTCATTTTCATCCATGCTGGCGCGGTCGCCTGACAACGTCACTTCACCACGATCCATCACATACCAGCGGTCGGCGAGTTCCTTGGCGAAATCGAAATACTGCTCGACCAGC
>JANMMX010000398.1:0-8246 GCA_031373605.1 Allobosea sp.
CAGACCCTGGCAAGTATCTTTGCTCTGCTGGGCAATGTGCCTTTGAAGGAGTTCATTGCCTTTCTGCTCTTCCCTCTGCTTTTTGAATTTCCGCGCTACCTGCTCGGCTTTCCAAGCATCGTGATGATGTATCTGCGCGACCGCAAGGCCGCTCGAAAAGGCTCGCTGAAACTGCCGCCAAATCTCGGCAAGGTTTCAATCCTGATCGCAGGTCACAATGAGGCGGACGCCATTGAGCATGGCGTCAAGTCATTGATGAAACAAAGTTTTCGTGATTTCGAAATCGTCTGCGTTTCGGATGGCTCGACTGACAACACCTACGAGATCATGAAGCGCCTGCAACGCGAAGGTCTTGTGCAGAAAGTGGCCGGAAACCAGACGCGCGGCGGCAAGGCCTCGGCCATCAATCTGGGCGCACGCCTGGCCTCTGGCGACATCCTGATCGTCATCGATTGCGACTGCACGTTTGAAGAGCATGCCATTGCCGAGATCCTGATGCCCTTCTGGGATCCGAATGTGGCAGGCGTGTCGGCCAGCGTCCTGGTGAAGAATGATGATGCCTCGTTCTGCGCATCGATGCAGGCGATCGAGTATCTGCAGGGCATGGCTCTGGGCAAGGCACAGCTGGAAATGTTTGGCCAGCTCTGCATGATTTCCGGGGCCTTCGGCGCTTTCCGGAAGAAAGCCTGGACACACGTCAACGGCATGGACCCCGGGCCGGGTGAAGATCTCGACATCTCGCTGCGCTTGCGGTTTGCAGGCTACAAGCTGGCCTTCGCACACCGCGCCATCGCCTATACGGACGTGCCCACGACATATTTCAATCTCTTCCGGCAACGCAATCGCTGGGAACGGGACATGATCTGGCTCCGTTTCAGAAAGCATGGCTGGGCGTTCAACCCGTTCAGCGTCAATTTCAAGCCGAAGGAGATGTACCACCAGATCGACATCATCGTCTGGACGTTGATCCCGACCTTCATTTTCGTTCCCTACATGGTGATGTGCTATCTCTGGCTTGGAGACAGCTTCTGGCCGCTCATGGCTGCGGTTTCTTTCATGACTTTCATTTTTGATATCTCCGTCTTTACCTGCGCAGTGCTTGCCATTGGCGATAACCGCCATTGGCGCCTTCTGCCCTTCCTGCTGGTTTATGGAACTGTGCAGTCATGGATCATGCGACAGCATCGCGCTTACGCCATCCTGAATGAGTGGGTCTATTCCGTTTCGCGCGAGGATTCGTTCGCCCCGCCAAAGGTGAACGCCTGGATCCGCTGGAAGTAACGCTTCTGGTAACGGTCGGGAAAGGCCGACATGCGATCTTGCTGCTGGCAAGCCCGGCTCGGGCCGCGTTGTTTGGTTGTTGCGTCACATGATCAAGTCCCTCCGCAAACGGACCCGTCCCGACAATCTGGTGAACCAGGTCCGGGCAGGCGGCAAAAGCCTCGCCCGGCGGATTTACCTGATTGCGCTTGGCGTCATCGGCATGGTCTTGGTTCTGGCGGTGCTTGGCCCCTTCGTCTTCCTGGATGCCGATGGCTTCGTGATGAAGGAGCGTTCGGTCATCTCGTCCGATTACAACGCGCGCATCACACAGGTGCATGTCCGCCCCGGTGACGAGGTGAAGGCCGGTTCCTTGCTGCTGAGCGTCACCTCCAGCGAGACGCTGGATCGCATTGCCGATTTCACCGCGAAAGTGACCGCCGCCGCCACCAAGGAGGCACAGTTTCGCTCACGCCTGACGCAGATTGCCACATTGCGGCCGGTTGCAACCGAGCGCCGGCAGCGCTCTGTTGCGGCATTGCGCCATCTCCAGGGCCTGCAGGCTCGCCAGCTGACGACGGCACCGCGCGTGATGGAGGCCACCCGCGATGCCTATGAGGCCGAGCGCGAGGAGGCCCAGCTCAGCGGGGAACTGGAAGTCATCAAGCAGGAAATGGCCTCTGCCGGCAGCGCCCGGAAGGACTTGGCCGATGCGCTGGACCAGCTCAAGAAAGCCTATAATGGCGGCCAGATTGTCGCCGGCAGCGACGGCACCATCGGCCCCCGTGTGCCCTCGGTCGGCAGCATCATCAAGGTTGGCGAAACAGCTCTCGATCTGTATCGCGGCCAGACTTATGTCGTTGGCTATCTCCAGACATCGCGGCTGTATTCCATCGAGCCCGGCGATGATGTGATCGTCTCCGACGGCAAACTCCGCAGCTATGGTACTGTGATCCGCATCGAGGCTGTCGCAGACGCTTTACCGGCCGAATTCCAGTCCACCTTCTCTGCCAAAGAGCGCCAGCAGGTGCTGCGCATCGAAATGTCAGACCGTCGCACGCAGGATTTTCCGATCCACGGCAAGGTCAAGGTCAACGGCATTTTCACGCCGACCAACCTGACATCGATCATCAAATCCGCACTCGCCACCGCGGCCAACTCAGCCCTGCGCTTGGCCGGCCTGGAGCTGGAAGCCAACCCCGACACGCTGATTGCGCGGCCTGACATGATTGACCGCACGGCCATCGGCAACGTCAAGCGCCCAAGCGATGTGGCCGACGAAGACCAGCCCTTCCCCGGCACAACGCGCCTGCCGCTCCTGCCCGGCTCGTCCGCGCCGCTCGGCACCGAAAGCTTCCGCAAGGCGCGCTGAGTTCAGCGCTGGCGCAAGGCTGCCAGCGCTTCCGGCGTGTCGACATCCGTGAGAACTGCCGCATCATCCAGGCTGATTTCGGCAATGCCGGGATCATCATCCGACAGGATCTTTCTGGCACCTGTGTCGCCAGTCAGGCATTCGACCGCACCAAAGAGCCCGCGCGCGAGCAAAACCGGGTTGCCACGCCGACCTTCTGCCAGCGGCACAACTGCGCGCAAATCAGGCTGCGCGGCATAGACATGCACCAGCCGGTCGATGGTGGCCGCGCCAACCTCGGGCATGTCGCCCAGCAGCACCAGCGCCGCCCCGCAATCAGCAGGCACAGCCGCGATGCCTGCCCTCAGCGAACCTGCCATACCCTCGGCATAGTCGGCATTGTGGACGAAGGTGACATCAAGCCCTGCCAGCACGGCCCGCACATGGGCGTCCTGATGCCCCGTGACAACGATCACAGGCTGCGCCTGCGAAGCTATGGCCGCTTCGGTGACATGGCGCACCAGCGCCTTGCCGCGCAGCGTCTCCAGCAGCTTGTTGCTGCCCATCCGCGTCGAGCGGCCTGCGGCCAGCACGATGGCTGCAACCGGCACTTCCTGCGCAGAAGCCACTGCGGCGCGCGGCTGCGGACGCGAAACGATTTCCATAAGCAGACCGCCGGTGCCCATGGCCTGAATGTCGGCCTTGCGCACTGGCAGATCAGCCAGCAGTCGCTGCAGCACCCAGTCAAAGCCGTTCTCCTTCGGGCTGCGCGCACAACCCGGTGCGCCGATGACCGGCACGCCGCCCATCTCGCCGATCAGCAGCAGGTTGCCGGGATCGACCGGCATGCCGAGATGCTCGATCCGCCCATGGCTCGCCTCGATGGCGGCCGGGATGACATCGCGCCGGTCCGTGATCGCCGAAGCACCGAAAACGATGGCCAGCTCGCAGCCGTGCGCCACGAGTTGTGCCAGCGCAGCCGCAATCGGCGCCATCTCGTGCGGCACGCGAAGATCGATCGCGACAGCCTCGCACCCAAGCGCCGCGAGCCGTTCCGACATGACCTTGAGCGTCTTGTCGACAACGCTGGCCTTCAGGCCCGGCAGCAGCGTCGAGATGACGCCGACCTTGCGTGTGCGGAAAGGCAACACCCTGAGCCCCGTCTGCGCCTGCACTGTCGCCTGCGCCATCAGGGCCGCCTCGACGGCAAAGGGGATGATCTTGACGGTCGCGATCATCTCGCCGGGCACGACGCGCTTCATCGGCTCCAGCGTCGCAACAGTGATCGCCTCATCAATCGCGTTGATCGCGTCAATGCGCTGGCGCTCGATGGCCAGCAGCCCGTTGACCTGCGAAAACAGATTGGCCCTGCCGGTCGCAGGCGGCTCGACTGTGACGTTGGGGCCTGCCAGCGCATGCGCGAGACGTCCCGCTGCATCATTCTCGCAGAGATCGGTCGGGTCCATTCGCGCCACGACGATTTCGGCAATGCCATGCGCGCCCAGCGCGGCAATATGGTCAGCCGTCACCATGGTGCCCTTGCGCAGCACGAACGCACCCTCACGGATGCTGTGCGCGACAATGCCGCCCAGCGCCTCTCCCACCGGGACAGGGCCAAATTTCATGAAGCTTTCCGTCCGGATTGACGGAGCGCAGCGACAATCTCGCCCAGAATGGCGAGCGCGATCTCGGCAGGAGAGACAGCGCCGATGTCCAGTCCGATCGGCGCATGGATGCGCGCCATGGCAGCCGCGTCAAAACCCGCTTCCGCCAGCCGCTCCAGCCGCACGGCATGCGTCTTCCGGGAACCGAGCGCGCCAATATAGAAGCAATCCGAGTGCAGCGCCGCCGTCAGGCCTGGGTCGTCGATCTTGGGATCATGCGTCAGTGCGACAAAGGCCGTGTAACGATCCAGCCCGCCAAGTTTTGGCAGCACGGCATCAGGCCAGTCGGCATGCAGCGCCACACCCGGGAAACGCTCCGGCGTGGCAAAGGCCGTGCGCGGGTCGATGATCGTCAGGTCGAGCCCGAGCGTTGCCGCCATCGGCACCATGGCCTGGCTGATATGCACAGCGCCTGTCACGACCACGCGAGGCGGCGGCACCTGCACGGTGAGGAAGAGCTTGCGACCCTCGACCTCGACCAGCCCGCTCTTGCCCTGCCGCAAATGCGCGGCCAGCAAATCCGCCAGCGGATCACCGGCAACATCTTTTGCCAGCACCAGGCGCTGCGCCTCGCCGCCAATTTCCGTCACCAGCACGCAAGCACGTCGCGCGGCGCGCTCGGCATTCAGCGCTGTGAGATGCGAGAGCTTCACGAGAGCTTCTCGACATGCACACGGATGCGACCGCCGCAGGACAAGCCCACCTGCCAGGCGGTGGCATCCGCCACGCCAAATTCCAATGTGCGCGCCCGTCCATCGGCGATGACGTCGGCCGCTTCCGAGACCACAGCACCCTCGACACAGCCACCCGAGACCGAGCCCAGAAAATGCCCCTCAGAGTCGATCACCAGATGCGACCCCACAGGGCGCGGCGCCGAGCCCCAGGTCTCGATGACAGTGGCAATCGCCACGCCGCGCCCGGCGCGTGCCCAGGCTTCGGCCAGAGCCAGAATATCGGTTTCGCTGGATTGGGTCATCGCTCGCTCCTGTCAATCAGAGATAGGCATGCCAAGAGAAATTGCCAAGAAAAGCATCGCCTCAACCTGCCCGCCGCAGCCAGAGCCTCGGATCAGCCTCTCGGCTGTCCGCCAAGGCCAGGGCCGCGCAGAGCGCCTCCATCGAGGCGAGATTGTGGATTGGACGAAACGCATCGACATGCGGCAGCATGGCACGGATCCCGCTGGCGCGCGCCTCGAACGCATCATAGCGCAGCAGCGGATTGAGCCAGACAAGCTGTCGGCAGGAGCGGTGCAGCCGGTCCATCTCGAAGGCGAGCTCATCGTTCAGGTCCCGCTCCAGCCCATCGGTGAACAGCAGCACGATGGCCCCGCCCGCGAGCACCCGGCGCGACCAGAGCCGGTTGAACGCATGCAGCGCCGTGCAGATGCGCGTGCCGCCCTCCCAGTCCGGCGCGAGCTTGCCGCAGGCCGCGAGTGCCTCATCAGGATCGCGTGCGCGCAGCGAGCGGGTGATGTTCGTCAACCGCGTGCCGAAGACGAAGGACTGCACGCGCCCGCGCTGTTCAGTCACAGCATGCAGAAAATGCAGGAAAATGCGCGAATACTCCGCCATCGAGCCCGAAATATCGACAAGTGCCACCACGGGAGGGTGCCGCTCGGCGGGCGCCCTGAAGGCCAGACGGATGCCGCCGCCCCCACCCTTCAAGGACTGGCGAAAGCTGCGGCGCGGATCGATCCGTCTGCCACGCGCCTCCGCCACGAAGCGCCGCGTTTTCACCGTGTCATCGGGCAATCTGAGCCGAGCAATCAGCCGCTTGGCACGCGCGATCTCGTCCGCATCCATCTGTGCGAAATCACGCGATTTCAGGATTTCCTGCGCAGATACTGTCAGCTGTGCCGAAAACTCCTCCAGCTCATGCGGCTTCTGCTCGCTGTCATCCTTGGGCGGCGCAAAGGCCTGCGCCACCCGAAGCGCGCCTGCATCCGGCTTCTTGGCCGGAGGCGGCGCACCGGGTGAAACCGGCGAGAGCATCGCAATCATCTTTTCGGTCAGCGCCCGCCTGCGCCAGAACAGCGCGAAGGCCTGCGCGAAGATGGGCGTATCCTCATGCCGCTTGATGAAGATGGCATGCAGCGCCCAATAGACATCAAGCCGCCCGCCCAGCGCACCTGAAGCCAGCGCCTCGACCGCCTCGACCACGGCTCCCGGCCCGACGCGCAGGCCCGCTGCACGCAAGGCGCGGGCAAAATAGACGACATTGCCAGCGAGATGGCCGCCTGACACTTCTTCCGGCGGCACAACCTCAGCTGCTGGCATGAGGGCGCAACTCGACGTCGTAGAGCATCCCGCGTCGCAGCGTTACCAGCCGGTCGCCCAAGCCTACCGTGCCAAGCGGCTTTTCGCCATCGGCCAGAATGGCGGTAACATGATCGCCGTTGAACACGATGACCTGATGGCCGTCGGCCATGGCGGCCTCCGCCCAGCGGCGCAAATGGCCGAGATAAGGCTCGCGCGCCCAGTTGCGCGGAAAGCCGGGATCAGCGGTGACCACCAGCGAATTGGTGCCGCCATAGATCGAGAGCACAAATTTGCAGACCTCTGGCTTCCACTCGGGTCCAAGTTCTTCATTGTAGACCCACTGGCAGAAAAACGAGCGGCAGACGCCCGGTCGCGTCGCATGGATGCCACAGCCGCGCCCCTGCACGATGTGCTGGCACCAGCGCCCGGCAGGCTTGGCCAGATCAGGCACGGGAAACAGCTTGCAGCAGAGCGTGCAGGTGCCGCATTCCCGCCCCGGCGGGATGGCGGGACCTGTAGCGCTGGTTTGGGACACATCGCTCACGCGCGCGCCTCCGCCTTCACCTGATCGAGCAGCTCCTTCACTTTGGAGGCCTGCATTTTCTGGATGTCATCCTGATATTTTAGCAAGGCACCCAGCGTGTCCGACACGATGGCCGGATCGAGCGCCACTGCGTCAAGCTCGACCAGCGCGGAGGCCCAGTCCAGCGTCTCGGCGACGCCCGGCACCTTGAACAGCTCTTCCTTGCGGATGGCCTGCACGAAGGCGACGACCTGCCGCGCGAGCTTCACCGGTGCATCGGGCACGCGCGCCTTCAGGATCGCCAGTTCACGCGCAGCATCAGGATAATCCACCCAATGATACAGGCAGCGGCGCTTGAGCGCGTCATGGATCTCGCGGGTACGATTGGAGGTAAGAATCACGATGGGCGCAGCTTGGGCTTCCACCGTGCCCAGCTCGGGGATCGTGACCTGATAGTCCGACAGCACCTCAAGCAGGAACGCTTCAAACGCCTCGTCTGTGCGGTCCAGCTCGTCGATCAGCAGGATCGGCGGCCCACCCTCCTGCGGCTCCAGCGCCTGGAGCAAGGGGCGTTTCACCAGAAAGCGCTCCGAGAACACATCGCTTTCGAGACTGGCCTTGTCACTGCCTCCAGCCTCCGCCAACCGGATCGCCATCATCTGCCCGGCATAGTTCCATTCATAGACGGCGGATGCGACATCCAGCCCCTCATAGCATTGCAGCCGGATGAGCTTGCGACCAAGTGCTTTGCTCAGCACCTTGGCAATCTCGGTCTTGCCGACACCCGCCTCGCCTTCTAGCAGCAGCGGTTTCTGCATGCGCAAAGCCAGGAACAGCACTGTCGCCAGCGCGCGATCAGCGACATAACCGTGGCTGGTCAGCAGCGCCAGGGTGGCATCGATGGAGATAGGAATGGGTGTCATCAGCAGGTGTGCTCGGAGAGGCATCGGACTGTCATAGCGTTGCCATCTTCAGTTGCTCCTGTCACCTTCCGGAACCGGAACAGCGGTGGGCTGCCTGATGCATGACGCAGCCAGGCCGCTTCCGGCGCCAAGCCGGGCTGCACGATCAGGAGAGCCAACGATGACCCCGTCTGAAACCGCCAAAGCCTTTACCGACATGCTGAAAGCCGGCGACCATCATGGCGCAGCTGCCACGTTCAACTCCCCTGACATTGTCAGCATCGAGGC
>JANMMX010000405.1:0-6417 GCA_031373605.1 Allobosea sp.
CATGGTTTCCAACGCAAAATCGCGGTCTGAGACCGAGTCGAGTGAGTTGGCGGTTGGCCGGTCGAAGCCCAGCGCCTTCGCCGTCATGTGCCGGTCAATGGGGAAGGAGGTGCCTGCCAGCGCCGCAGCGCCCAATGGGCACTCGTTCATGCGGGCGCGGCAATCGCGGATGCGCCCCCGGTCGCGGCCCAGCATCTCGACATAGGCGAGCAGGTGATGGCCGAAGGTGACCGGCTGCGCCGATTGCAGATGGGTGAAGCCGGGCATGACGGCGCCAGCAAAATCGCGCGCCTTCTCGGCCAGTGCCAGCTGCAGGTCTGCCACCTGCGCATCCAGCGCGTCCAGCGTGTCGCGCACCCAGAGGCGCATGTCGGTGGCGACCTGGTCATTGCGCGAGCGTGCGGTGTGCAGCCGCCCGGCTGTCGGACCAATGATGTCCTTCAGGCGGCTTTCGATGTTCATGTGGATGTCTTCCAGCGCGCGCTGGAAAGTGAAAGTGCCAGCCTCGATCTCGCTCTCGACCTGTCGCAGCCCCTTGCTGATTGTGGCGACATCGGCACTTGTCAGAATACCGGTCTTTTCCAGCATGGCAGCATGGGCGAGCGAGCCGCGAATGTCCTGCTGCCAGAGCCGCTTGTCGAAATCGATCGAGGCGTTGATCTCTTCCATGATCGCGTCAGGGCCTGTGGCAAATCGCCCGCCCCACATCCGGTTGCTCACGTGCATCTCCTTCACAGCGCCAAGCTGCGTTCGTTCGGCGCTGTCCTAGAGCAAGTCTTGACCCTGTGGGAAGGCTTTGGCCGCAAACGGATGGGATATTTTGGCGCAGGGTGTCGCTTTCGCACGCAATGGTGAAGGGTCCGATGCCATTTTGGGCTTGAGCAAACGGATGGTTCGCGCCATCTGGCAGGCATGCTGTCGTTGCTCGAAAAACTGAAGTCCCTCCCGCTGGTCACGCGCTCGCTGCTGTTGGCGGCCCTCATGGTGGGGCTGGGGGCGGTCTATGCCGGGCCTGTCCTGCTCGGTCCTGCAGCGGTGAACACGGCTGGCAGCTGCGCCCGCCCTGATGCCGCAAAGGCGGCTGCTTTCCGCCAGCTGGCGACAGGCGAGATGGCAGCTGTGCAGATCGCGGCCCAGCCAAACCCGATGCCGCAACTCGCCTTCAGCGCGGGCGATGGCACGCCGCGCACGTTGGCTGATTTCAGGGGCCGCACTGTGCTGCTCAACCTCTGGGCCACATGGTGTGCCCCTTGCCGGAAAGAGATGCCGGCGCTTGACGCGCTTCAGGCTGAACTTGGCGGGCCGGATTTCGAGGTGGTGGCGATCAATATCGATACGCGCAACCTCGACAAGCCGCGCGAGTGGCTGAAGGACAACAACATCTCGCGCCTGGCCTATTATGGCGATCCGCAGGCGGCCGTGTTCCAGGCGCTCAAGACCGCTGGCAAGGCAGTCGGCATGCCGACAACGCTGCTGATCGACGGGCAAGGCTGCGAACTTGCCCTGCTGCATGGCCCGGCAGAATGGGCGAGCGCCGATGGCAAGAGGCTGATCCGCGCCGCGCTGGGGCGCTAACGGTCGGTTGAACGACCCTCCACCGTCATTGCGAGGAGCGAAGCGACGAGGCAATCCAGCTGTTGCGCAAAATCGTCTCGTTCAACATTTTTTCATGTCGCAAAGAGCTGGATTGCTTCGCTACGCTCGCAATGACGAATTGCACTTTTTCAATAACCCACTAGCTCTTGAACTTCGGCAGCAAACGACCTGTGCGGCTCATATAGCTGCGATATTCCTCACCGAACTCGTCCAGCATCAGTCTCTCTTCCGGCCCGACGCGCAGCAGGTAAAGCGTGCCGAAGCCGATGATGCCGGAAAAGCCTGCCACCCAGTTCGGCAAGAGCAGCGCCTGCGCCAGTGCCCAGACCCAGAAGGCGGTATACATCGGGTGGCGCACCCATTTGTAGACGCCATGCGTGACGAGTTCGTGCTTCTCGCGCAGTTGCAAGGTCACGGACCAGTTGCGCCCCAGTGCCTTGTGCGTGAGCTGGAACAGCGTGAGCGCAATGGCGACCATGGCGATGCCGAGCCCGCAAAGCAGCGGCTGGAACGGGTAATTCGCGAATTTTGGAAAGCCCGTCGCGACATAGATGAACGGAATGATGCCAAGCCCGGTCAGCGAAATCGCCAGCCGCTGCTTTTCGGGCCAACCCATTTCGTTGCGCGCGACTTTCGTCTTGCGCGCGCGACGCTCATGGGGAATGCGCAAGGCATACCAGCCCCCCGCCAGAACCAGCCAGGCAATCTTGGCAACAAGAATGGTCATGCAATCTCCTGTTCGGTCGCGATGATGCGTCCCTCAATGTCCATGCGGGGCATGGCGCCATCAATGTCGTGCGCCAGTGTTGGCAGCGGAAATGGCCCGCAGATCATCATGAAATAATCATAGCCCGCACGCCGGTCATTGCCGCTGATGAACTGGCAGTGCAGGCGGAAAAAGTCGAGGCTGATCTTGTTGTAGATCGCGGGTTCGAGCATGCGCCGGATGCGGGCGATCTGTGTCACGGCCTCGCGCCCCTTGATGCCCATCAGCGCCAGCGGCTTCGACTTGTAGAAGTTCATCACATCGTTCAGCGCCTGATAGTCCACCCAGAACAGGCGCGGCGAATTGGTGATGCGGGCAAGCCCGTCCTTCAGGCGCTTCGCCTTGGCGTGAAAGCCGATCTTGAGGATCGACGCACCGATGCTGGCAAAGCCCAGCCTTGACCCCTGAGGATGGTGCGTCATCACCATGTCGAGCAGGTCCACCGCGATGACCGCTCCAAGGCTGTGGCCGACGACGATGGTCTCGGTCGCAGGCTTTGCGGCGGCTTCAGCGCCCAGCCAAGCCGCCACGCGCTCCAGACGCGGACCCAGCACCGGGTCCTGCTGGCGCAAAAGGCGCATCGAGAAGATCCAGTCATCCAGCAGATGGTCAAGCTGCAGGCGTTTGCCCAGCAGCGCGACCAGCACGACGAAGGCCGGCAGCATGGCCAGCGGCCAGAGCGCGGAAAATCCGGCCAGCCCTGCCAGCAGCCCTGCGCCGCCGTAAGCGAGACCCGCCAGCAGAACGATCAGCAAGAAAGGATAGAGAAAGAACCCGGCATAGCGCCAGGCGGTACGCAGATAGTGCCAGAACGCGCCATGCCAGACGAAATCGAAAAAGGAGAGGATGCCCAGCGGCAGCCGTGTCCAGTTCGAGCGGTCGCGGTCAGCGTTGATGACATCGTCCCAGCGCAGCGCGCGATGCTCGCTCTCGACCTGCCAGCCGGGGCCGGTGACGGTGACGTGCCAGATCGCCTCGTCAGCGGTGGTGGTGAGCGGGCCGACCTCTGCGGTTACAGCCCAGGTTTTTTCAAAGCGCCTGATCTCGCGACAGAAGCGCTTGTGCAACACCTCCGGCGGCATCGGATCATAGCCGCCCACATGGATGACGCGGCGCTTTTCCACTGTGTCAGCCATTCTCGCAGTCCTGGACCTGTCTCTGTTCGCGAAAGATCGCCTGTTCCGCGCTGCGATACCACTGGCATGTCGTTTGGTGCAATTCATGCGGCGCAATTGACAAGGCGCCCGGGCTGGCGAAAGCCTTGCAGCCTGAGCGCAACCTGTTTCGGGGCAGAATCTTCCGGTGATGACCGTCGTGACCCGAAATCTGGCTGGTCTGCTGTTTGGCCTGGCGCTTTTGCCAGTTTCCGGAGCGGTGGTCGCACAGCCGCGCACCGATTCACCGCCCGAGGTCTATCTCATCAAGGGCATGTATCACGTCTTCTCGTCGGGGCTGGACACGCTGGCAGCGCGTTTGCAGGCGCAGGGCCTGGCCGTGCGCGTGCTGAACCACACGGGCTGGAGCGAGCTTGCCAGCGAGTTGGGAGCCCGTATCCAGAGCGGGCAGGGGCCGGCGCGAATCGTGCTCATCGGCCATTCTTTGGGCGGCAACAACGCGCTGCGTCTGGCTGCTGCGCTCGGACAAAACGGCAAGGCGGTTGATCTCGTCATCCCGCTGGATTCGACCTTGCCACAGGCAGTTCCGGCGAATGTGCGGCGGCTGACGCATATCTATCTGCCACGCAGTGGTTCGGGACGGGTGGCGTGGGCGGGCGCTGGTTTTCGTGGCAAATTGACCAACATCGATCTCGATCAGGTGCTGGGGGCGGACGCACCCGGCCATACCGCCATCGACAAGAGTGGCTGGGTGCATCGACAAGTCATGGCGGAGATTGCCGCATTGCCTGCCCCCAATGTGGCAAAGCCAGCAAAGACGGGAGCCGCAGGCCGCAGCGCGAAGGCACAGCCATGAAGCTGCTGCTTGCCGCACTTTGCATGACGCTGGTGCTGACATCGCCTGTCAGGGCCGATCCTGCCGAGACCTGCCTGAATGCAGGAGCGAGCCTTTCGCTGGGTTCCGCCCTGCCGCGCGTGAAGGCGGCGATTGTCCAGCGCAAGCGGCTGCTGATCGTGGCCATCGGCTCCTCTTCGACGCGCGGTGTCGGTGCATCGAGCTGGGCTGCGACTTATCCGGAGGTGATGCAGCGCGAACTGATGCGGCTGCGGCCGGGCGTCAGTGTCGAAATCATCAACAGCGGCAGCAATGGCGAGACGATCCCCGGGCAACTCGCGCGCATGGAACGCGATGCGCTGGCGCCCAAGCCCGATCTGGTGATCTGGCAGCTCGGCGCCAATGACGTGATCTGGCGGCTTGGCAGCCTGCCGGAGGATCTGGGCGCGCAGATCGCGGGCGGTGTGCGTCAGATCAGGGATGGTGGGGCGGACGCCATCCTGATGGATTTGCAGAACGCGCCGATGGTGACGGGCGCTTCAACATATCAGGCCATGCTGGCCACTACGGCCAGCAGTGCGCGCGGAGCGGGTGCTGGCCTGTTCCAGCGTTTTGCCCTGATGCAGCGGGCAGTTTCGGCAGGTGTGCCGCTGGGCGAGCTGACCTCATGGGACAGCCTGCACAGCACCGATGCTGCATATGATTGCGTGGGGCGGGCGATCGCCCGGCAGATCGACAGGGCCGCTCGCTAGCTGGATTGCTCAGCCAGCCGGTTTGAAAGCAATGCCTTTTTCGGTGAGCAGCGCCTGCAATTCGCCGGCCTGAAACATCTCGCGGGTGATGTCGCAGCCGCCGATGAACTCGCCCTTGACGTAGAGCTGGGGAATCGTCGGCCAGTTGGAATAGCCCTTGATGCCCTCGCGGATGCCCTGGTCTTCCAGCACATTGATGCCCTTGAACGGCACGCCGACATAGCTGAGGATCTGGACCACTTGCCCTGAGAACCCGCACATCGGGAATTGCGGCGTGCCCTTCATGAACAGGACGACGTCTTCGGATTTCACTTCGGTGTCGATGCGGGTGTTGATGTCGGTCATGGTAAACTCCGGATTCAGGTTGAGGCCTGCGCCGTTGAAACTGATCTCAATTCTGGGGTGTCACTGTCGTCAGCGCAAGGGCATGCAGCACGCCGCCCATGTTCCCTTGAAGCGCGGCATAGACCATCTGGTGCTGTTGCACGCGGCTTTTGCCGGTGAAGGCGGCCGAGGTCACGGTGGCGGAATAATGGTCGCCATCGCCCGCCAGATCCTTGATCTCGACCACAGCGTCGGGAATCGCAGCACGGATCATCATCTCGATGTCTTCGGCCTTCATCGGCATGACGTGTCGCTCGCTCCCGTGTTCGCAATCTTCGCTCAGGCTGCCTTGCCTGCCATATAGGCCGGCATCCAGGCTTCATGCGCGGCGGAAAGTTCCTGCACTGATATGGGCTCGACACCGGGCAGCGTCAACGCATCGCCGCCTGTTGCGCCAAGCATGACAACGGGCACGCCCTGGGCTGCAGCCTCCGAGGCGATGGCTGCTGCTTCCCGCGCCGAGCAGGTGACAAGATAACGCGCCTGATCCTCGCCAAAGAGCACGGCATGGGGCAGGCCAGCTGGCAGTGCCGAAATCGTGGCGCCTATCCCGCCCGCCATCGCCATCTCGGCAAGCGCGATAGCAAGCCCGCCATCGGAGAGGTCATGCACGGCAGTCACGCGGCCAGCCGAAATCAGGCCACGGATGAAATCGCCATTGCGCTTTTCCAGCGCCAGATCGACTGGCGGGGGAGCGCCTTCCTCGCGGCCACAGATCGTGGCGAGATAGGAGGATTGGCCGAGCCAGCCCGCCGTGTCGCCAACAAGCAGGATCGTCTCGCCGGCCTGCTTGAAGGCCACGGTGGCATGCCTGGTCACATCATCCAGCAGGCCGACGCCGCCGATGGTTGGCGTCGGCAGGATGCCCTTGCCGTTGGTCTCGTTGTAGAGCGAGACATTGCCGGAGACGACCGGGAAATCCAGCGCGCGGCAGGCCTCGCCAATGCCCTTGATGCAGCCGACAAGCTG
>JANMMX010000407.1:0-1553 GCA_031373605.1 Allobosea sp.
TTCAGCGTCTTGACGAAGCCGTCAATGTCACGCGGATTGGCGATCAGCAGGCTTTTTGCGCCAATGCGCAGCATGAACATGCAGCAGCAGGTCAGCGCAAAGATGTGATAGAGCGGCAGCGCTGTCACCATCACGTGCTGATAATCGGCCTGCCCGTTCGGCGCTTCAAGTGCCCATTCGAGGACGGCGCCAGCCTGCGCCACATTGGCGGCAATGTTGCGATGGGTCAGCGTTGCGCCCTTGGCCACGCCGGTCGTGCCGCCGGTATATTGCAGGAAGGCGACATCATCGAGCGTGACAGTGACGGGTGCCATTGCGCCGCTGAATGCCAACACATCCTTCAGCTTGAAGGAGCCCGGCAGCGAGAACGGCTTCACCACCTTTTTAACCTTGCGCGAGACGAAATTGACAATGGCACCCTTCAGGCCCATCAGGTCACCGGCTGTCGCCACGACCACAGCATCAAGCTTGAGGTCAGGCATGGCCTCCTGAACCACATGCGCGAAGTTCTCGATCACGACCAGCGCGCGGGCGCCTGAATCGTTGATCTGGTGCGTCAGCTCGCGCGCTGTATAAAGCGGATTGACGTTGACGACCGTATAGCCGCCGAGCAGCGCACCAAACAGCGTCGCCGGATAGGCCAGCACATTGGGCATCATGAGCGCGATGCGATCGCCGCGCTTGAACCCCTTCGATTGCAGCCAGGCGGCAAAGCGCTCGCCATGCTGCGCAATCTGCGAAAACGAGACCGTCTTGCCGAAGCTCTCGAAGGCCGGACGGTTGGCGAACTTCACGCTCGCCTCGCGGATCAACTCCGGCAGCGTGCCGAGGGCCGCCATATCAATATCCGCCGGAACCTGCTTCGGGTAATGCGCCAGCCACGGGCGATCTGCCGTTGTCATTCTTTCGTCCTCCCAGACGTTCTTCTGCCGTGCCCTGTGCCGGACACTTCTGCTTGAAACATTGGCCGACACACTGCGAAAGCAAGGGGCTTCTTGCAAGTCTGAAAGCTGGCTTTCCATAAAATAGCTGAGAAAACCGGTCAGAAAGTCGGCAGGTCAGGCGACGGGCAGCAAGCCGAGGAAGCGTTGCACCTCGCCATCATCTGCTGCCGCCAGCAGCTGGACCCAGCTGCAGCAGTGGCGCACCTGACCACGGGCGACATAGGCGACCAGATCAGCCAGCGCCCCCACCTCGTCTGGTGTATGGATTGTCATCAGCACGGTCAGCGCGCGTTGGCGCCGCAGCGCATCGACGCGCGCGATCATCTCGCGCCGCAGGCCAGGGTCGAGCGCGCCAAAAGGTTCATCAAGCAGCATCAGCGGCTTGGCCCGCACCAGCGCGCGCGCGATGGCCACGCGCTGGCGTTGGCCGCCGGAGAGTTCGGCCGGCTTGCGCTTCTCGAAGCCCGAAAGCTCGACATCAGCGAGCGCTGCTTCAACCCGTTCACGTTCACCAAGGGATAGCTTCAGCGAAGGCCGGATTCCCAGCGCCACATTGTCGGCGACGCTGAGATGCGGAAAAAGGTTGTGGTCCTGAAACAGGATCGAGGA
>JANMMX010000004.1:0-15368 GCA_031373605.1 Allobosea sp.
TCGGTGCGGGATTTCAGCTCGATCTCGGACAAGGCCTCGGCGCCTGCCTGCCGAAACACGGTGGCGAGCAACACAACCGGCAGAACCGGGATGACGCGTCCGACCGCTGTCATCAGGTCTTCGCCAAGCTTGCCGACCACGGCAAAGCGCGTCTCGTCATCCAGCTTGCGGAAGTCGATCTTCTCGCGCGCCGTCCATTCGCGCAGCGAAACGGGCGCGCCGAACGACACGGCGGCATAGCCATAGCGATACCAGCGGCGGCTGAAAGAGAGCCGGATGGCGCGGCCGACATATTTCGCCAGCCGGAAGCCGCGCACACGCTGGTTTGGCATGCCGGCCTCTTTCGCGATCGACGCAGTCAGGTTCCGGTCTTCCAGCACGCGGTCATAGTTCAAACCCACCGGCACGAAGACGACATCGCGCTCGGCTTCCGGATCAAACCGGGCGACGAGATAGGAGAGCAGCCCGAGCTTGGCAGGACGCAAGGCACCGTCACGCGTCAACCCGCCTTCGGGAAACATGGCCTGCGTCACGCCTTCCGCCGTCGAGAGCTGGACATAGCGGGCGAGCACCTTGCGATAAAGCGGATCGCCAGAATCGCGCCGGATGAAGTAGGCGCCCATCGAGCGAATGATGTTCTGCAGGGGGAAAACCCGCGCCCATTCGCCCACCGCATAGGACAAGGCCGAGCTGGCCGAGGCCATGTAGGTGACCAGCACATAATCCATGTTCGAGCGATGATTCATCACGAAGATCACGGTTGAATCCGGGTCGATCTTCTTCAGTCCCTCGTCATCGGCATAGCCCAGCCGCACACGATAAAGCAGCGTCGAGAGCCAGCGGGCAGCGCGCGCACCGATCTTGAAATAGGCATAGGCGTTGAAGGTCGGCACGATCTCGCGGGCATAGGTCTGGACGCGCGCCATCGTCACCGCATAGGGCTCGCCCGCCGCCTCGGCATGGGCGCGGGCGGCCTTGATGAGCTCCTGGTCGTAGATCAGCCGGTCCACGAGGCTCGCGCGCTGCGTCAGCTTGAAGGGCTGGATGCGCAACCTCAGTCTTGCATTGAGCTCATCAATCGCCCGGTTGATGCGTGCGCGGAAAAACCAGCGCACGGTGGGCACCAACAGCCGGTCGATCAACCCGATGCAGGCAGGCACGGTTGCCAGCAGCACAAGCCAGAGCGGCAGCTCGACCATGGTCGACATGGATGTCCCCTCACGCGTCCCCGGCAGGCTCTGCGGCTTGCTCTGCATGAAAGGTCGCATGGCCGGGCGCGTGTGGGAAGTCTTAAGCCGCCAGCGGTCGATGCCCCTACTCGCCCGCCTGATCCCGGCGCGTCTGCATCAGCAGCTCAAGCTCGGCATCGGCTTCGGAAAAGACGATGTCGATGGCGGCATAAAGATCGCCCGCCTCGCCATTCTCTGCCAGCAGGCCCTTGCCGCGAAGCCGGAAGGCGCGGTTGGTGCCGGTGCGCGCCGGAATGGTCATTTCGACTTCGCCCGTCAGGGTCGGCACGCGAATGGCACCACCAAGCACAGCCACGTGCAGCGGCACCGTGATGCGCGTGCGCAGGTCGCGGCCTTCGATCGTGAAGCGCGGATCAGGCCGGATGCGGATGGCCAGCAGCACGTCACCCGGCTCGTCATTCACGGCGCTGACGGCACCAAGGCCACGCAGCCGCATGACCTTGCCATCCATCATGCCCTTGGGCAGCGTGATCTCGACCTCACGACCTGATGGCAAGGCCACACGGCGCATCGCGCCAAGGCCGGCCTCGGTCAGCGAGACCTCAAGGCTGAGGTTCTGGTCGGGCGACTTGCGCGGAGCCTGCTGCCGTGGCGCTGCATTGCGGCGGGCGGCATCGCCAAACATCTGGCCGAAAATATCGGACGGGTCGAAGCCGGATTCCGGCCCGCCACGGCCAAACGGGCTGCCGCCATTGAACTCGAAGCTGCCATGCCGGCCACCGCGGCTGCCACCCATGCCTGCCCCCATCCCCGCGCCCATGCCCTCGAAACGCGGCTTGCCATCGGCATCGATCTCGCCACGGTCGAACTGCCTGCGCTTGGCATCATCGCCAACGACTTCATAGGCAGTGTTCAGTTCGGAGAACTTGTCCTGCGCTTTCGGATCATTGAGGTTCCGGTCCGGATGCAATTCCTTGGCGCGGCGGCGATAGGCTTTCTTGATGTCAGCCTCGCTGGCTGACTTCACCACACCCAGAATACTGTAGGGGTCACGCGCCATGAAGCGTCAAAGTCTCCGGAAATCAGCCAATCACAACTGGTTGTTATGTGGAGGCAGCCGGGCCGTCTTGCAAGCCGTCTTGAAAGTCCTCTTGCAAGACGGAAGCAGCGGCGATGCGACAGCTCAACCCTTGAAAGGACGGATGTCCTTGATCGACCAGTCACCGCCAGAGGGCCGACAAGCCATGCCTTGCAGTTTCGACGCGCCGGTTTGCAGCTCCAGCGTGCTCAGGAACACGCGGCAGACCTCGTCAGCCCGCAGAAAGGGGCTGCCGACGGGCGAGAACAGGCCCTTCATGCCGCTTTCCTTGTTGTCCCACGAGACGGAAGAGCCATTGCCTTGCGGATCAAGCGCCAATGCCATCGCGCCGCTGGCCCGGCGCCAGTCTTCCGGGCCGAGTTCAGGCGAGAGCGGCGAGATGGCGCGTGACTTTCCAGGCATCTGGGCGGCAGGTGCCAGTGAAGCTGTGGTCTTCACAGGGTCATCCTCTGCCGCCGCCGAAATGCCGCCGAGAGGGAAGGTGAATGAGCACCCTCCCAAGACAAGCGCCAAGGCGGCAGCTGCAACCGCTGGCCCGCAAGCGCGCACGGATGTGCCAGTCGCACTTTGGCAGGCGCGCATGCCTGCCCTATATGCAAGAACTGAAATCATCCGTTTCACGCAACGCGCCCGCACCAAAGCCAACCCTGAAGAGGATTAGACCTTGAATCCGTTAAAAACCGGTGACTTTACCGACACGACCGAACCTTTCGGTCTGTTCGAGACGTGGCTGGCTGAGGCCGGCCGGACCGAGCCGAACGACCCCAACGCCATGGCGCTTTCCACGGTCGATGCCGATGGCATGCCGAATGTGCGCATGGTGCTGCTGAAAGGCTTCGATCAGCGCGGCTTCGTGTTCTACACCAACACGCAAAGCCAGAAGGGCGGCGAGTTGATGGGTCAGGGCAAGGCGGCAGCAGTGTTTCACTGGAAATCGCTGCATCGGCAGGTGCGGGTGCGCGGGCCCATCGAGCAGGTGAGTGACACCGAAGCCGACGCCTATTTCGAAAGCCGCGCACGCGACAGCCGCATCGGTGCCTGGGCGTCCCAACAATCGCGCCCGCTCGACAGCCGCGCCACCCTCGTCAGTGCCGTCGAAAAGCTGACGAAAACCTATGAGGGCGGCCCCATTCCGCGCCCGCCCCACTGGACCGGCTTCCGTATTCTGCCCGTTTATCTTGAATTCTGGCAGGATGGCGCGTTTCGCTTGCATGATCGCATTGTGTTTCGCCGCGCCAGCGCCGATATCTCGTGGGACAAATCCCGGCTCTACCCCTGAGAGGCCAATCCATGACCGAAAAGCCCAAGGGCATGCCGATGGATATGATGAACTTGCCCGTGACAGTGGCCGGCAAGAGGCCTGTGATGCTGCTCACAGGTGCCAGCCGTGGCATCGGACATGCGACGGTCAAGGTCTTCGCCATGGCGGGCTGGCGCATCCTGTCGTGCTCGCGGCAGGCCTTCTCAGACAAGTGCCCCTGGCCATCGGGCGCCGATGACCATGTGCAGATCGATCTGGCCGATCCCGAAGACACGATGCGCGGCATTGCCGAGATCAAGAAGCGGCTTGAGAAAGAGGGCGGCAAGCTGCACGCGCTGGTCAACAATGCCGGCATTTCGCCGAAGGGGCCAAACAATGCCCGTCTGGGTGCCGCGACCACCTCTTTCAATGATTGGGGCAAGGTGTTCCAGGTGAATTTCTTCGCTCCCATCATGCTGGCGCGCGGACTTCTTGACGAGCTGACGACAGCCAAGGGCGCCATCGTGAATGTCACCTCGATTGCCGGCGTGCGTGTGCATCCTTTCGCGGGCGCAGCCTATGCCACCTCGAAAGCCGCGCTGGCCAGCCTGACGCGCGAGATGGCGGCAGATTTCGGCCCGCTCGGCATCCGCGTCAATGCGATCTCGCCCGGCGAAATCGACACCTCCATCCTGTCGCCAGGAACAGGCAAGATCGTCGAGAAGCTGCCCTTGCAGCGCCTTGGCACGACGGAAGAGGTAGCAAGGGCGATCCACTTCCTGTGCTCGGATGCGTCGAGCTATGTCACGGGCGCAGAGTTGCACATCAATGGTGGTCAGCACATCTGAGGCCCGCTTTGGAACGCCCGCGCATCATCCCCTTCCCGGCTTCAGCAAAAGCGCTTGCACGCCCGGTGCTGGCCGCTTCCATCGCCGTTTTCCGGGATGGAAAGGTGTTGCTGGCAACCCGCACCAAACCTCCCGCTGACCGGCTCTGGTCTCTGCCTGGCGGCAAAGTCGAGGCCGGCGAGACACTTGCGGAAGCAGCGCTCCGTGAACTGCAGGAAGAGGTCGGCGTCACGGCAAAGCTTCTCGGCTTCAACCGCCATGTCGAGATCATGGGCCACAATGAAGCAGGGCTTGTTACGCATCATTTTGTTGTGGCCTCATTCGTCGGTCTCTGGCTGTCGGGCGAGCCGACCCCCGGCCCGGAAGCGGGCGACGTGATGTGGGCTGATCCCTTGAAGCTGGGTGGCCTACCCACTACGCGGGAACTGGGCGATGTGGTCCGCAGCGCGGCCTGCCGCCTGCAGGAGCTGTCATGAGGCGGTGGGCGCAATGGGGCGCTCTGGTGCCAGTGCTTTGCGCGTTAGCCACGCCTGCCCTGGCACAGGCCACCCGCCCGCAGCAGCGCCCGGCGGCGACAGCCGCCCCCCCCGCGCAGGCACCGGAACCTGTCCCCGAACCTCCACCGGTGCCTTATGAGCCGGACCTGCTGCGCCTGGCCGAGATCATGGGCTCGCTCGCCTATCTGCGTGAGTTGTGTGGCGGACCGGAAGCCTCAGGCTGGCGCGACAAGATGGCCGCCCTGCTGGAGTCCGAGGGACGCTCGCCAGCGCGCAAGGAGCGTCTGGCCGGTGCCTACAACCGTGGCTTCCGGGCCTATGCACTGACACACAGGGCCTGCTCGCCAACGTCTGAAGAAGCGACTGCGCGACTGGGCCAGGATGGCGACAGACTGTCGCGGGCGCTCGCCGGCCGATTTGGCGGCTAACTGCTGCCAACTTGCCCGGCAAAATCGCCGATCGAATTAACCTTCGTTAAAGACTCTGGTGGCGGCAGCGCCAAACACTGCATAGAACCAGCATGTTGCCTGTCTGGAAGCGAAGCTGCTGATGACCACCTCGCCTGATGATCTGCCTGCCGATCCGGCGCTCGCCGAGGATGTCCGCGACATGCGCCGGGTGGCCTTCACCTATCTCGATCAGGCCTTTGCCGAAGCGCGCCATGACGGACTGGATGGCGATTGCCTCGCCCATGCCGCGCTCTTCGCTGCCTTCAAGGAACTGGTGGAGACTTACGGCGAGGATGCCTGCGCAATCTTCGCCGAAGGCCTGCCTGCCAAGATCCGCTCAGGCGCCTATACCGGTGGCACGCGCCACTAGCAGCGCTGCTTCACTCACGTGTTGTTTCTGGTTGGCCTGCGGCTGTTGATGGCAAGGCGCGCTTGCGTTGTATGCAGATGCCCCATCTGACATCCTATGCAACGGTTTTGCGGTAGAGATGCCAGGTCGCATGCCCCAGGATGGGCAACACCACGAGAAGCCCCAGAAATGCCGGGGCGGCGGCGACCACAAGCAGAACGCCGACAATGGCGCCCCATGCCAGCATCACGGGCAGATTGCGCATCACGCCCTTGATCGACAGGATGATCGCGGAGATGAAGTCCTCCTCTCGCGCCAGCAGGTGCGGGAATGAGAAGACGGAAATGGCGAAGGCAAAGAATGCAAATGCGGCGCCGACCAGCGTGCCCGTGAGCAGGAAGGTGATGGCTGCCGGGCTGAAAAATGCGTCGGCATTCATGGTCAGCAGATTGACCGGCCTGAGGCCGAAATTGAGCGCATAGATCAGCAGGGCCACACGCACCCAGAACAGCAGCAGCACCATCAGCGCAAAACCCAGCATCGTGATCTGTCGGGTGGACTGGCGACGGATTGCGCCAAGCACGACCGGGAACGACAGCGGCAAACCTGCTTCAAGCCGGCGGCTCACCTCGTAGAGGCCGACGGCGGCGAACGGACCAATCAGCGCAAACCCCATGATCAGGGGCAGAACGGCCATATACTGGCCGAAATACCAAGCAAAACTGATCAAGCCTGTGCCCGCAAGGGCGTAGAACAGCCCGAAGAACAGCCCGTAGGCCGGCGCAGCTGCAAAGTCGGAGAGACCGGCCTTCAAGCTGTCAGCGAGGTCCTTGAAGGTGATCGTCCGGACCGCCTTTGAGGCAGGCACGTACATCGCGGTATCAGGGGTTGAGTCAGCTTTCATCGGTCTTTTCCTTCGGTAGCAGGTCCGGCAGATCATCATCGGCTATCGCGCGCCATCCGGCACCTTGCAGATCTTCGAATTGTCTTGCGCGCAAGGACCAGACAAAGCCCGCCAGCCCGAGAGCTCCGAGCGAAAGGGCCAGAGGCAGGAGATAAACCAGCACATTCATGCGTTTGCGCCTCCGGACTTGCCCGCCCTCAGCGCATTGAGCGTGACGATGACGGAGGAGCCAGACATGGCGAGGGCTGCCACAAGCGGGGTTGCGAAGCCAGCGATGGCCAGCGGCACTGCAACGGCGTTGTAAATCACGGCCAGCCAGAGGTTCTGGACCATCAGGTATCTGGCGCGCCGCGAGATTGTCAGGGCGGCAAGCACGGGTGTCAGCCGCGACCCGAGGAAGATTGCATCAGCGGCGGTCTGCGTCAGATGAACCGCCGTGACCGGCGACATCGAAACATGTGCAGCAGCAAGCGCTGGCGCGTCATTCAGGCCATCGCCCACCATCAGCACCTTGCGGCCCTGGGCCTTCAACGCCTCGATATGCCTGATCTTGTCGGCTGGCGTGAGGCTGGAGGCGATTTTCGTGATGCCAAGCGTGCGGGCGGCATCCGCGACGGCAGTCTCGCGATCACCGGACAGGATCTCGATGTCGAGGCCGAGTGCCTTGAGCTGCTGAACTGTCCGGACGGCATCCGGTCGCAGAGCCTGCTGGATGGCGAAGACCACGGCCCGATCACCATTGCGGAAGGCCATCAGGGATGCGCCGGGATAGCGCCTCGCCACAGCATCGGCTTCTGCCAGCGCATCGCAGTGGCTTGGCTTGCCAAGGCGGAGCGTCTTGCCCCCGAATGTGGCTGTGACGCCAAGGCCGGGCTCCTCGTCGGCCTCCAGGGGCGCTGTCGCACCGCTGGCGCCAACAATGGCCTGCGACATCGGATGGCGGCTGGACAGCGCCAGCCTGCCGGCGAGTTCCAGATCGCTCCGGTCGATCTCGGCTGCATTCGCAAGCGCGGGCAGCGGCATGGTCAAGGTGCCGGTCTTGTCGAAGACGACCGTGTCGACCTCGGCGAACCGCTCAAGCGCACTGCCCTGATTGAGCAGCACCGAGCGGCGGAAAAGCGCCCCGGCTGCCACCACCTGCACAGCGGGCACGGCCAGCCCGAGCGCACACGGGCAGGTGATGATCAGCACGGTGATGGCGATGATCAGTGCCTGCTGCCAGGCCAGCCCCGCCAGCATCCAGCCGACCAGCGTGATGAGCGCGGTTGCATGCACCATTGGCGCGTAGAGCTGGGCCGCGCGATCGGCCAGCAGAAGATGGCTCGATTTGCTTGCGGTCGCCCGCTCGAGCAACTGGTTGACCTCATCCAGCAACGTGCCCGTCGCGGCATTGAGGACGCGGATTTTCAGTGTGCCCGACACATTCAGCGTCCCGGCAAAAACCATGGCGTCTTCGGCAATCACCACATAGTCGGTCTCGCCTGTGATGAGACTCTGGTCGATTTCCGAGTGGCCTGAGATGACTTTGCCATCGACCGAAATGCGCTCTCCCGGCCGCACAAGCACCAGATCGCCAGACGCAACCGCTGCAATCGGCACTTCACGCACTTCGCTGTCGGAAATGAACTTGGTCGCCGTTTCCGCCTTCAGCGCCGCCAGATTGCCCGCCACGGCACGGGTCCGGTGGCGCATCGCCTGATCGAGATAGCGCCCGATGAGCAGGAAGAAGATCAACATGATCGCGCTGTCGAAATAGGCGTGCTGGCCGTGGTTCAGCGTTTCAACGACAGACATGCCAAGCGCCAGCAGGATGCCCAGCGTGATGGGCACGTCCATGTTGAGGTGGCGCGCCTTCAGTGCGCGAACCGCGCTCTCGAAGAAGGGCTGCCCGGCATAGGCCGCAGCCGGCAGCGCAATCAGTGCTGAAAGCCAGTGAAAAAAGTCGCGCGTCTCGGAATTGATGTCATTGGCATTGCCGGACCAGACAGACACGGACAGAAGCATGATGTTCATGCCGGCAAAGGCTGCGACACCAAGGCAGCGCAGGAGCCGCTTTTCCTCGTTCGCTTCGGCTGTCTCGGCCTGCTTCGCGACAAACGGATAGGCCCGGAAGCCTTTCGACTGGACAGCGGCAATCACGGATTCGGGCGAGGCCCTGCCCTGCTCCCACTCGACATTGAGGCGCTGGCTGGTGAGATTCACACGCGCCGAGATCACGCCCGTCGTCTTCATCACAACGTTCTCTACGGTCGCCATGCAACCGGCGCAGCGCATGCCTTCGATGGCCAATTCCAGCGACTGCACGCCGCCCTTGCCTTGGCGGATAAAAATCGAAAGGTCACGTTCGGCGACCGGGGCAGCAGCATTCACGGCTTGCCCTCCTTCAGAACAACGCGATTGCGGCTCATGAACACGCGCTCGCCATTCTGGCTGGCTTCGATCACCAGCGTCCAGCCGCCAGCGTCAACGTCTGGTAGCACGGCGGTATAGAAGCCTGCGCGCTGCTCGATCATTTCACCTTTATGGTCACCCCTGGTCAATGCGAGATGCGCCAGTCGCGCGGAGACGGCCAGACCGGACACAGGTTTGCCGGCTCTGTCCGTCAGGCTGATGCTGACAGTCGCCGCATTGTCTTTCAGCCCGATAGCGACGTCCGCTGTCCAGGCCCGCTCCGTTTGCTGGCGCATGGCTTCCAGCTCGCCATTCATCGCCTGGCTGGCGACATAACCGTTCCTGACATCCAGCCCCGGCATGGTGCGGATGGCAATGGTCATCATCACGGCATTGACGCTGGCGATGACGCCAAAAAAGATGATGCAGGCAACCAGCACAAAGCGCCCGGTGATGGGCCGGGGCGCCTTTGGCGGTCTGAGAACGGGTTGGATCAGATCATGGGGAAGCATGAACACTCCACAGCAGCACATGAGTTCTGGCTCCTTCACGGCGCAAAGAAGTTCTCCCGTGCCGAGACATCTTCGCCTGCGAAAAGGTCTGCGGCCTTGATCCAGATCATGCTCGATTTGTCCGTAGCCGCGCCGCGCGGCACCGTCACGAGCACGCGCACCTCGCGCGTCTGGTCGGGTCCGACTTCGACCACGGGGCGCCAGTCCGCAGTTGCGGGCACGCCGATCGCCTCGATCTGGACGCCGAGCGGGCCTTCCACCGTGAGTGCAAAAGGCCTCGACTCCGGCCGCTTGTTGGCCAGCCGTACGAGGTAGGCATTGCGGATGCTGCCATCCCGGAGCGTGACGAAAAGCGGGCTCGTCTCGTGCAGAACATTGATCGAAGCGGTGGCCCGCGTCGCAAGCTGGTAGACCATGGCGCCGCCAACAATCGCGATGACTGCCGCATAGAGCACGGTTCTTGGCCGGATCAGGCGATAGCTGGTCGGCTTGCCTGCTGCACGGGCCTGGATGTTGTCATCGCTGTCATAGCCGATCAGCCCTGGATTGCGGCCAACCTTGCCCATGACGGTATCGCACGCATCGATGCAGAGCCCGCACTGGATGCAGCCGAGTTGCGAGCCTTCGCGAATATCGACGCCGGTGGGGCAAACCGCGACGCATTGAAAGCAATCGATACAGTCCCCGGCCGTCTCACCTGCCAGTTCATGCCGCTTTGCCTCCTTGACCGACATGCGCGGTTCACCGCGGTCATAGCGATAGGCAACATTGAGGGCATGCTCGTCGGTAAGCGCGGCCTGAATGCGTGGCCATGGACACATGTAGAGGCAGACCTGTTCGCGCAGATGACCTGCGAAGACATAGGTCGTGAATGTCAGGATCGCGATCCACATATAGGCCGCGAACGGCGCCGTGCCTGTCGCGAGGCTGCGGACCAGCGTTGGCGCGTCGCTGAAATACAGCACCCAGGCCCCGCCAGTCCACCAGGCGATCATCAGCCAGACGAAGTGCTTGGCGATCTTCAGTGACCAGGTCCGGGTGTCCCACGAGCCGGCGTCACGCTTTATCCGGTCGCGCCGGTCGCCCTCGATCAGTCGCTCAACCTGCAGAAACAGATCAGACCAGACCGTCTGCGGACAGGTATAGCCACACCAGATGCGGCCAGCCACCGCGTTCATCAAAAAGAGCGCGATGGCCGCAATGATGAGCAGACCTGTCAGGTAATAGAATTCCTGCGGCCAGATTTCGATGAAGAAGAAATAGAACCGCATCCGGTCAAAATCGATCAGCACAGCCTGGTTCGGCAGGTTGGGGCCGCGGTCCCAGCGCACGAAAGGCAGGAAATAATAGATGCCAAGCGTGACGAAGAGCACAGCCCATTTGATGCGACGGAAAGTGCCGGAAACCTTCTGCGGATAAACCTTCGGCGATGGCGCAAAGAAGGGAATATCAGCCTGGTTATCCTGCAGGCTCATTGGCCGCCGCCAAGGCTGTGGACATAGACCGTGATTGCCTTGATCGTCACCGGATCAAGCCTGTCCTGCCAGGCCGGCATGACGCCCGCGCGGCTGTACTTGATGGTTTCGGTGATCGCCTTCACGTCCGAACCGTAAAGCCAGATAGCATCGGTCAGGTTGGGAGAGCCCAACTCTGGGTTGCCCTTTCCGGCTTCACCATGACAGACGGCGCAATTGGTGGCGTAAAGCTCTTTACCTTCTGCTATTTTCACTGGTTCAGGTCTGGCGGTATCGGGCTTGGCGGCGGGGTCTGCCGGCAGGCTGGAGAGGCTTCGAACAAAGCTGACGACCGCGTCGATCTCGGCTGGCTTCAGGATGGCATCCTTGCCACCGAAAGCCGGCATTTGCGAAAGGCGCGTGTCTGCGCTGGCCGTCCAGCGAATGCCATGCAGCAATGTCGTGTGGATCTGGTCGAGCGAGCCACCCCAGATCCAGTCATCATCATTCAGGTTGGGATAGCCGCCCTTGGCCCCGCCGCCGCCGAGGCCATGGCAGCCCGAGCAATTGTCGCCAAAAGCAGCCTTGCCACGGGCGCTGGCCATCCGGAACAGGTCAGGATTGGTCCTGATCTGCTCGAGCGAGGCAGTCTCGAGCCCGGTCGCCATCACGGCCCGCTGCTGCTTCAGCGCGTCCAGTTCAAGTGCGACATTGGCGCGTGAGGAATAGCCCAGCACGCCGCGCGTGTTGTCGCTCAGCAGCGGCCAGGCTGGATAGAGGACCCAATAGCCAACAGCCCAAATGATGCAGAGATACAGCGTCCAGAGCCACCAGCGCGGCATGGGCGTTTCGAGTTCCCGGATGCCATCCCATTCGTGGCCGGTTGTGGCAGTGCCTGTGACTTCGTCGATATGCTGGTGCGTGTCGTTGCTCATTGCCAGAACTCAATCCTCTTTGAGCGGGATGGCTGCCGCGTCGTCAAACTTGGACTTGTTGGATGGCCAGAATGCGTAAAGCGCCATGCCGCAGAAAATCGCCATGAAGTACAAAAGCCCGGCGGACTGGGCGACATGCGCCAGGAAGGCGTAGGTCTCTTTCATGATGTCGGTCCTCAGCGCAGGTTGGCTTTGTTGTCATAGAGCTTGATGTCGACCAATGTGCCCAGCACCTGGAGATAGGCGATGAGAGCATCAGCCTCGGTGATCGTGCCGGCATTGCCGTCAAAGTTGCGCACCTGTGCCTTGGGATAGCGCTTCAGGAAGGCGTCGGTCTCCGGCCCGTCAGGTTCGACCTGTGCGCGCACGTCGGAGACAGCCTTGCTGATCTGTTCCTGCGTGTAGGGCACACCTACGATGCTGTTCGCCTTCACATGGTCAGCGACCGCGTCCAGGTTCAGCTCGCGTCGCGCAAGATGCGCATAGGATGGCATGATCGACTGCGGCACGAGCGCGCGCGGATCGTTCAGGTGAGCCAGCTGCCACTCATCCGAATATTTGCCGCCGATGCGCGCGAGATCCGGGCCGGTGCGCTTGGAGCCCCACTGGAACGGGTGGTCATACATGCTCTCGGCTGCCAGCGAATAATGGCCATAACGCTCAACCTCGTCACGCAGAGGGCGGATCATCTGGCTGTGACAGTTGTAGCAACCTTCACGGACGTAGACATTGCGCCCGGCCAGTTCCAGCGGCGAATAGGGCCGCATGCCCTCGACCTTCTCGATGGTGCTCTTGAGATAGAACAGGGGTGCAATCTCGACGAGGCCGCCGATCGACACCACCAGCAGGATGCCGAGGACCAGAAGGATCGAGTTGGTTTCGATCAGTTTGTGTTTTTTCCAGATGGACATGTTTGTTCTCGTCAGAGCTTCGTGAAACCGGCTGTTCGGGTCATTCGGCGGGCTGCAGGCGCGGCGCTGCCTCCGTGCGCTGCGCTTCGCCCACGGCAATCGTCTTCCAGACGTTGAACACCATGATGAGTGCGCCTGTGAGGAAGAGCCCTCCGCCCATGGCCCGGATCACGTAGAACGGCTTCATGGCGGCAACGGTCTCGATGAAGGAATATTCGAGGAAGCCAAGCTGCGTGTAGGCGCGCCACATCAAACCCTGCAGGATGCCTGAAACCCACATCGCGGTGATGTAGAGAACGATGCCCAGTGTCGCGAGCCAGAAGTGCCAGTTGACGAGGCGCAGCGACCACATTTCCTTGCGGTTCCACAGCCACGGCACCAGGCAATAGATGGCACCGAACGAGACAAAGGCATTCCAGCCCAAGGCGCCTGAATGCACGTGGCCGATGGTCCAGTCCGTGTAGTGGGACAGCGAGTTCACGGCCTTGATCGACATCAACGGACCCTCGAAGGTCGCCATGCCGTAGAAGGCAACAGACACCACCAGCATGCGCAGCACAGGGTCGGTCCTGAGTTTGTCCCAGGCGCCGGACAAGGTCATCAGCCCGTTGATCATGCCGCCCCAGGACGGCATCCACAGCATGATGGAGAAGGTCATGCCAAGTGTCTGCGCCCAGTCCGGCAAGGCTGTGTAGTGCAGATGGTGAGGGCCGGCTCAGATGTAGAGGAAGATGACCGACCAGAAGTGCACGATCGACAAACGGTACGAGTAGACCGGCCGCTCGGCACGCTTGGGGATGAAGTAATACATGATGGCCAGGAAGCCGGCCGTCAGAAAGAAACCGACCGCGTTGTGGCCATACCACCACTGGAACATGGCATCCTGCACGCCGCCCCAGATGATATAGCTCTTCGACGAGTAGATCGAGATCGGCACCGAGAGGTTGTTGCCGATATGCAGCATTGCAACCGTGACGATGAAGGCCAGATAGAACCAGTTCGCCACATAGATATGCGGTTCCTTGCGCTTCCACAGCGTCGCCAGGAAGATCAGCAGATAGGCCACCCAGACAATGGTCAGCCAGATATCGGCATACCATTCGGGCTCGGCGTATTCCTTGCTCTGGGTGATGCCCAGCAGATAACCGGTGCCCGCAATGACGATGAAGAACTGGTAGCCCCAGAAAACGAACCAGGGTGCCAGATCGCCCGCGAGGCGCGCACGGCTGGTGCGCTGAACGACATAGAAGGACGTCGCGATAAGCACATTGCCGCCAAAGGCGAAAATCACAGCCGAAGTGTGCAGTGGACGCAAGCGCCCGAAGGCCAGCCAGGGCAGATCGAAGTTGAACACCGGAAACGCAAGTTGCAGCGCCAGGATCAGCCCGACCAGAAACCCGGCAATGCCCCAGAACATCGCCGCGATCACACCGTAGCGGACAACGTCGAAGTTATAGTTGGGCTTGCCATCGATCTCCTGCGGCACTGCGCCGCCCGGCCTGTCGAAATAGCGATCAAAAATCTTGAAGATGGCGGCAGCGCTCGCCGCCGCGCCCAGAATGGCATGAAAGGCGAATTCAGGCTCGGCAGTCTTGGCTGACACCAGCAGGCAGAATGAGAGCAGGACCGCGAAAAAAAGCGGCAACAGCATTTCCGGCACTGTCATGGATTTGCCGGTGGGGGGGCCTGATACGGCTTGCATAGAGGTTCTCGCAGACTGTGAGGACTGATTCAGCGGGCATTTCGCACTTGCATCATGCCTCGGCGGCGCGCCGGAACCTTTGATTTATATCAAGCAAAACAGGACCGACGCGACTGATGTGCGCGGCACACGAAGATTGACCGTCCGGGCGCCCGTCACTAAAGTTTTTAAAACGAGATGACGACGCAAAAGGATGCGGCTGTGGTGATGATGCTGACGCTGCCCGACAGGCCGGATGTCGCCGACCAATGCGTCGAGGCGGGCCGTTGCAAGTCGGTGTGCAGCGGCTGCAAGGTCCGCCTCTTTGCCGTGTGCTCGGCACTTGATGATCGGGAGATCGTTGCACTCGAGAAGCTGGCGCGACAAAAGACGATCATGGCCCGGCAGCCCGTGATGTGCGCAGGCGAGCCGGCAGGCTTTGTCTTCACCCTGACATCGGGCTTTCTGCGGCTGCAGCGCGACCTGTCCGATGGCCGCCGCCAGATCATTGGCTTCGCTGTGCCGGGAGACTTCATCGGACTCGGGTTGGGCGCCCGCTACGCGTATTCGGTCGATGCGCTGACAGATGTGACGGTCTGCGGGTTTGATCGGCTGGAGTTTTCGATGCTGGCCTACAAGACGCCCGGATTGATCGAAAGGCTGCACCGATCAGCCTCCCATGAGCTCAGCCTTGCGCAGGAGCACATGGTCCTGCTCGGACGTCGCCGCGCGGAAGAGCGCGTGGCCCTGTTCCTGATCAGCTGGCGCAAGAAACTGCAGCGGATCTTTGGCCCGTCTGCGACGTTGCCGTTGCCGATGGGTCGGCAGGACATTGCCGATCATCTGGGCCTCACCATCGAGACCGTCAGCCGCATCATTTCACGCCTTGGACGGGAGAAAATCATTCT
>JANMMX010000028.1:0-6638 GCA_031373605.1 Allobosea sp.
TGCCGATGGTCATCCGTTCGAGCTGTTCGAGGCTTACCGGACACCGGCCCGGCAAAGGCATCTCTATGAAATCGGTCGAACGCGCGAGCTGTCGCGCGGGAAAGTGACCAACGCCAGACCTTGGCAGTCGTTCCATCAATATGGCCTTGCCGTCGACATTGTCCTGAAGCCCAAGAATGGCTGGTCATGGGACACATCCGGCAAGAATGCTGCTGGCTGGGCCCTTTTGCAGAAATACGGCGCACAAGCGGGCCTGCGCCCGGTCAGCTGGGAAAAGCCGCATCTGGAATGGGCTGGCGGCGAAATCGAGGACCTTATCGCCGGTCGCTATCCTGATGGTGGTGATGACAGCTGGGCCGACAATCTCGAGGCTGTCATGGCGGGCTGGCGCCCCGATGCCGGCGAGTTGAGATCGCCACCGGAACCCGTGGGAATCGTTTCGCGCCCCGCACTCGGACCGGACGCGCCGCCCGACGCACCAGTGGCGGCGGCAAGCCAGGCGGCAGCCCAACAGGCGACTGTGCTGGCGCTGCCTCCACCAATCGATGCGAGCGCAGGACGCCAGCGCTTCGAGCGCGCGCAACTCTCGATCAAGGAATACGAAGGCAAGTTCAGCAACGACCCTGATGATCCCGGCGGGCCAACCAACTTCGGCATCACGCATCGCACGCTGGCGGCATGGCGTGGTGTCGCCTCTGTGAGTGCAACCGAAGTCAGGGACATGCCCTATAGCGAGGCGCTGGACATCTATTTCGCCCGCTATTGGTCAGTGACGCGCTGCAGCGATCTGCCCGGCCCGATGGCGCTGGCGGTCTACAACATTGGCGTGCATTGCGGCACAGGGACATCAGCCAACTATCTGCAGCGCGCGCTGAACAGCGGTGGTGCAGGCCTCAAGATCGATGGCGACATCGGCCCGGCAACGCTGACAGCTGTTTCAGCCTGCGAACAGCGTCAGGTCACGCGCGAGCTGATCGATCTCTATATGACCCGCCTGCGCGGTCATCCGAAATGGTCGAAATACGGCGACGGCTTCACCAATCGCGTTGCGAAGCTGCGCAAGGCCGTCGATGGCTGGTTTGATGAGACTGACGCTGTCGCGCAACCCGTGCCTGTGCCAGCATCGACGCAGCCTCAGATCGTGCTCTCCACCAAGTCCGTCTCGCAACCGCCCGCAATCCAAGCAGGACAAGCGACCATGTCTGAAACAAGCACTGCCCCGGCACCACTGACACCGATCAACGCAGCACTCGGGGAAACCATCGGCCGCTGGCTCGATGGTCGAAAAACAGGTCTGGGCATCATCGGAACTCTGCTGATCCAGATCCTGCAAACCTCAGGCGTGGCCGCTGGCGCACCCGGTGGCCCGCTCGGCATGCTTCCTCCAGTGCTCGGAGCCACCATTCCTTATGCCCAGCCCATCCTGCTTGCGCTGCTCGCCTGGGGCGGGCTCGGCAAGGTCGACAAGTGGGTCAACGGCATCTCGCAGGCTGGCGGCACAAAGCCCGTCACGTAGCAAGTCGGGGGCAGCGGCTTTGCCAGGCCTGATCCCGCAGGGCGCAATTGAGGCCTGCATGCAGCAACCCGAGGCGGCTTAGCGCCGTCTCGGGCCGCCGGCACCCATCCGGCTCATCCTTCCGTTCACATGGACAGCATGCGCGCCGCGCCGTAACTAGGCGGCAAGCTCAGGTCCGCAGCGGGAGAATTCGCCATGAAAGACATTCTTGAACAGCTGGAAGCCCGCCGAGGCTCGGCACGCCTGGGCGGCGGCGAAAAGCGAATCGAGGCACAACACCGCAAAGGCAAGCTGACTGCGCGCGAACGCATCGAGTTGCTGCTGGACCGCGACAGCTTTGAGGAGTTTGACATGTTCGTGCAGCACCGCTGCACGGATTTCGGCATGGACAAGGCCGAGAAAATCCCCGGCGACGGCGTTGTCACCGGCTGGGGCACGGTGAATGGCCGCACGGTCTTCGTCTTTTCCAAGGATTTCACAGTGTTCGGTGGCTCGCTGTCCGAGGCCCACGCTGCCAAGATCACCAAGGTGCAGGACATGGCGCTGAAAATGCGCGCACCGATTATTGGCCTGTTCGATGCCGGTGGCGCCCGCATCCAGGAGGGTGTGGCCGCGCTTGGTGGCTATGGCGAAGTCTTCCGGCGCAATGTCGCGGCGTCCGGTGTCATCCCGCAGATCAGCATGATCATGGGCCCCTGCGCGGGCGGCGACGTCTATTCGCCCGCCATGACCGACTTCATCTTCATGGTGCGCGACACGAGCTACATGTTCGTGACTGGGCCGGAAGTGGTGAAAACCGTCACCAACGAGACCGTGACGGCTGAGGAACTGGGTGGCGCCCGCGTTCACACCTCGAAGTCGTCGGTGGCCGACGGCTCCTTCGAGAATGACGTGGAAGCGCTGCTGCAACTGCGCCGCCTCATCGATTTCCTGCCCGCCAACAACCTGTCCGGCGTGCCGGAATGGCCGGCGATGGATGTCTCCGACCGAGTCGACATGAGCCTCGACACGCTGGTGCCAGACAATCCCAACAAGCCCTACGACATGAAGGAGCTGATCGCGAAGATTGTCGATGACGGCGATGTCTTCGAAATTCAGGAGGCCTATGCCCGCAACATCATCACGTGCTTTGCCCGGATGGAAGGGCGCACTGTCGGCATCGTCGCCAACCAGCCCATGGTCCTGGCAGGCGTGCTCGACTCGGATGCCAGCCGGAAAGCGGCGCGATTCGTGCGCTTCTGCGATGCTTTCGAAATCCCGATCATCACGCTGGTCGATGTTCCAGGCTTCCTGCCCGGCACGGCGCAGGAATATGGCGGCCTCATCAAGCATGGCGCCAAGCTGCTCTATGCCTATAGCGAATGCACAGTGCCGCTTGTCACCATCATCACCCGCAAGGCATTCGGCGGCGCCTATGACGTGATGGCCTCTAAGCACATTGGCGCTGACCTGAACTATGCCTGGCCGACAGCCCAGATTGCCGTGATGGGGGCAAAGGGTGCGGTCGAGATCATCTTCCGCGGCGGCGATGCCGAGACCATCGCACGCCAGACGAAGGAGTATGAGGATCGCTTCATGTCGCCTTTCGTGGCGGCCGAGCGTGGCTATATCGATGAGGTCATCATGCCTCACTCCACGCGCCGCCGCATTGCGCGCGCGCTCGCCATGCTGCGCACCAAGGACAGCGAGCGCCCCTGGCGCAAGCATGACAACATCCCGCTGTGAACGCCCGGTCCAGCGCTCGACTGAAACGCGAGATTTTCAGGCTATCTCGCTGTTGAACAACAAAAAACCCGGCATCTCTGCCGGGTTTTTCTTAATCTTGACGCAACACAGACTGCATCACGCAGACCTCAAGGGATGCGCGGGCCTTGCGGCGCGCGCGTCAACCTCACTTGGCGGCCGGAATGGCCTTGGCAACCAGACCTTCGAACGGCTTGTAGGCGTCCTTGGCAAGAGCGGCATAAAGCTCGCCCATCTTGGTGGCCTGGGCAACGAAGCCTTCGAACGAGGTCTTGGCGAACTCGGTCTGCAGCTCGATGGCCTTGTCCAGCGTCTTCACGCCGGCAAGCTTCTCGAAAGCAGCGGTGCCCTGCTCGAACGACTTCTTGGCGAAATCGGTCGACTCGACGGCGATCGCCTGCACGCCCTTGGAAGCGACGCCAAACGACTTCAGCGCTGCATCAACGTTTTCTTTGCCGGCCTTCTGGAGACCTTCGAACTGCTGCATCATGGTGTTCACCCCGGCGCTGCTGCGCCGCCTCTGGTTGTGGGCCAAGCGGCCCGTTGATCTCGTCCAGCGGTGGCAACAAGGCTCCCTGCTTGGACAACGGTCATATGCTGCAGTGCAACATGATTGTCAAGGGTGATGTTGCAATGCACCAAAATCACTTGCGCAAAGCTGCGTCAGCTTAACGCCTCCGTAACCGCGTTCGCCTAGATTTGCTGACTGTGCCGGTTACGCCACGCGTGTCGGCTTGTTGCGTCAGTTGAGTTGCAGGCGGTTGAGCATGATGTTTGGTGGCGTTTTGTCGCGTGGCAGGCGGTTTTCTGTCCTTGTTGGTTTCGCAGGTGCGGTGGCTGTGGCGTTGACCGCCATGGCGAGCCCGGCAGAGGCCGCCCGCAAGAAAAAGCGGGTTGGCGGCTACAATCCGCCCTATGCGGCCATGGTGATCGACGCCAAGAGCGGGCGCACCCTCCATGCCGTCAATGAAGATGCGCTGCGCCATCCCGCTTCCGTGACCAAGGTCATGACACTCTACATGCTGTTCGAGCAGATGGAGCGCGGCCGTTTCCGGATGGATTCGCCACTGCGCGTCTCCGCCCATGCCGCCCGCATGGCGCCTTCCAAGATCGGTTTCACCCCTGGCGAAACGATCGATGTCGAAGACGCCATCATGGCGCTCATCACCAAATCCGCCAACGACGTTGCCGCCACTGTGGCCGAAAACGTTTCGGGCTCGGAAGAGGCCTTTGCCGAAGCCATGACACGCAAGGCGCGGTCTCTGGGCATGAACCGCACCGTGTTCCGCAACGCATCCGGCCTTCCGGATCGCGAGCAGGTGACCACGGCGCGTGATCTCACCATTCTGGCGCGCGCCATCCAGGAGCGTTTCCCGCGCTACTATGGCATGTTCTCCAAGCGCAATTTCGAGTATGCTGGCCGCAATTATCGCAACCACAACAAGCTGTTGGGTCGCGTTGAGGGCGTGGACGGCATCAAGACGGGCTACACGCGCCTGTCCGGCTTCAACCTGATGACCTCGGCCAAGGCCGATGGCCGCCACATCGTCTCGATCGTGCTGGGTGGCCGCTCGGGCCGAATCCGCGACAACATCATGGCGGATCTGGTGGTGGCGCATCTGCCGCGTGCCACCACCGGCCCGCGCACGACACTGGTCGCCGAGGCACCAAGCCAGCCGCAGCCAGCGCCTGTTCCGGTTGCCGCGGCCCCTGCGCCTGAAAAAGCCAGGCCAGTTGTGGTTGCTGCAGCGCCCGCGCCTGTCACCACTGCCACGACCAATGCCGCTGTCCAGCAGCGCACCCGTGGCGTCCAGCCCATCGAGATCGGCGCCTCACGCCCAGTGATGGCCTCGACCACGCCGTCGGCACTGCGCTGGGCCGTTGGCCAGCCAAGCGCTCAGCAGCCACAGGCTGTCCAGCTGTCCTCCCAGCCATCTGCACAGCCGACAGCCTATGCACCGACCCCGCCATCGCGCCCGAACGTGCTGCGTCCGCCAGCCAACGTGAACACGACCTCCTCGATTGCGCGTGCATCCGAGCCTGAAGTCGAAATCCCTGCCCCGGCAAGGACCGCTCCGGTTGCCATGCCAAAGGCGCAGACCACAACCATCGCCAAGGCAGAACCAACAAAGGCCGAACCAACAAAGGCAGAGCCGGTCAAGGCAGAGCCTGAGGTCGTGAAATCAGCAGGTAACGGCTGGGTGATCCAGCTTGGCGCCACCGATGACGAGGGCAAGGCCAAGGGCATTCTCGCCGATGCGAAGTCAAAGTCACGCGGGGTTCTCTCCGATGCGTCAGCTTTCACCGAGAAGGTGCAGAAGGGTGGCGCGACGCTGTTCCGCGCCCGCTTCGCCGGCTTTGACGACTCGAAGGATGCGCAGAACGCCTGCAACCAGCTGAAGCGCTCCGGCTTCACCTGCTTCGCCTCCCGCGCCTGACCCGCCGACATTCAGGAAAGGCCAGCCCCATGTCCCTCCTTGATCCGACCAGCGACAGCCTCTTTGCCCCGCTGTCGAGCCTCGACCAGCCGCTGGGTCTGTCGCGGCGTCCGGCAGTCGCGCAGGCAGGCCAGCGTGCGACACCGCGCCTGAGCCCGCGTGAGATGATCGAACTGCTGTTCCGCCACCGCACAAAGGCCCGGATGGCAGCGCTTCCTCGCGTGAAGGTCAGCCTGAGCGTCTACACGCCATCAGGCCGCCCTGCGGTGCAGATGAGCCTCTAAAGTCGCCTTCCCCGCTCCTGCTCGAACAGCTCGCGCATTTGGCCTTCGCCTGCGCTTTTGCTAGGGCTGCGCTGCATTGCCGCGCGAGGACAGTTCCATGCCGCAGATCCAAGTCGCCAGCACCGTCAAAGCCCTGCGCAAACAGGTCGATGCCTGGCATGCAGTTGGCGAGAAGGTGGCGCTGGTGCCCACCATGGGCGCGCTGCATGAGGGCCATATCGAGCTGGTGAAGCTCGCGCGCCGCAAGGCGAAACGGGTCGTGGTGTCAATCTTCGTCAACCCGACACAGTTCGCCCCGCATGAGGACTACACCAAATATCCCCGCACCTTCCCGCGTGACAGCGAAATGCTGACGGCAGCCAAGGCCGACCTGATCTTCGCGCCCACGGTGCCGGAAATGTACCCCAATGGCTTCGCCACCCGCGTGCTGTTGCTGGGGCCAGCCGCCGTCGGGCTCGAAGACCGTTTCCGCCCGACGCATTTTGAAGGCGTCGCCACCATCTGCTGCAAGCTCTTCACGCAATGCCGCCCGGATTTCGCGATCTTCGGCGAGAAGGACTATCAGCAGCTCAAGGTCGTGACCCGCATGGCGGCTGATCTCGACCTTGGCCTCACCATCGTGCCCTTGCCCACCATCCGCGAGGCGGACGGTGTCGC
>JANMMX010000084.1:0-2936 GCA_031373605.1 Allobosea sp.
TCACAGCCCACATGTGTTCCAGTGAGGTGGAGATTGTCGCGCAAGAGCTGCACAAGCAGCGTGCGGGGATCAACATTTGCGGCGACGGACTTGCCGTTCACCGTCATCGAGACAGCTGTCATCAAATTTCCTCCTGCAACCCGGCTCTTGCGGCCGGTTCCCATCAATCCAGTCTCGCTGGCGGTCGCGTGGCGGAAACTGCCCGCAGCGCCATTGCCCAGAACTGTTCGAAATTCAGTCTGGACCCGCGTTTTTCAGGGGTCAAGCGCCGTTGCCATTAAAAATGACGCTGATTTCGATGATTTTTTGCATGATCTGGCCTTGGCGAAAGGTCAGTGCTGCGCTCTCGCCGGTTTCAGGAAGCGCTGGCCTTCCGGGCCGAAATCTCAACGAATTCAGGTGCTGGCGACTGCTTTGGCGAAATTCGCGAAAAATTCGTCGGCCAGCTTCTTGGCAACGGAATCGATCAGCCGCGAGCCCAGCTGCATCAACTTGCCGCCAACCTGCGCCTCGACATCATACGAAAGCAGCGTGCCGCCTTCTGGCGCGTCAGACAGCCGCACAGTCGCGCCGCCCTTGGCAAAGCCTGCAATGCCGCCCTCGCCTTCGCCGGCGATCCGGTAGCCATTTGGCGGGTCGAGATCCTGCAGCTCCACCTTGCCGCGAAACGTCGCCTTCACCGGTCCGAGCTTGACCTTTGCCACTGCGGAGAGATGTGTGGCATCCTCCTGCACAAGCTCCTCGCAGCCCGGAATGCAGGCTTTCAACGTCGCGGCATCATTGAGCATGGCCCAGACAGTGGCGCGCGATGCGGGCAAGGTCACTTCACCGGTCATTGTCATGGCCATGTTTCAGTCTCTCCCAAGCATGATTGCCGCGCATCCGCGTTGCAGTTGCCCCTTGCATGGGTCTATCCAAGATCGAAAGCAACCTGTCTGCAAGCCCCGGATGTCCGGATGCATGCAGGGCGCACCGGCGGAGCCAGCATGACGAACGACATGGGCCTGTATGGCGAGCTCTTTACAGACGCTGCGATGAGCACCGTCTTCAGCGACCGCGCGACCTTGCAGGGCATGCTCGATTTCGAGGCCGCCCTCGCCCGCGTTCAAGGCGATCTCGGCGTCATTCCCGCTTCTGCCGCCAACGCCATCGCACAGGCCTGTCACGCGGACCGCTACGACATCGCCGCCATCGGCCGGCAGGCAACGCTGGCGGGCAATCCGGCCATCCCGATGGTCAAGCTGCTTACAGCGGAGGTCGCCAGGACCGACGCAGAAGCCGCCAGATGGGTGCATTGGGGCGCCACCAGCCAGGATGTGATCGATTCAGGCCGCATGGTGCAGATCCGCGAGGCAGCGCAGCTCCTGGAGGCGGGATTGCAGCGCCTCGGGCTGGCACTCGTCAAGCTGGCAAGGAGGCATCGCAAGACACCCTGCATCGGCCGCACCTTCCTGCAGCATGCCGTGCCGGTTTCCTTCGGGCTCAAGGCCGCGCAATGGCTCGCACCGCTGATCGATATCAGCGGACAACTGGCAGCCCATGGCGCGCCTCGCCTGCAATTTGGCGGCGCGGCCGGCACACTCGCTGCATTGGGCGAGGATGGGCCAATTGTCAGCGAGCGGCTGAATGCGGCGCTCTTCTCGGCTGCAGGCCCGGCCCTGCCCTGGCATGGCCAGCGCAGCCAGATCGCGCGATTGGGCAGCGAATGCGCCATTCTCACCGGCCATCTCGGCAAGATCGCGCGAGACGTCTCGCTGATGTGCCAGAGCGAGGTCGGCGAATTGGCCGAGCCGTCCGCGCCTGGCAAGGGCGGTTCTTCCACAATGCCGCACAAGGCAAACCCGGTGCTGTGCACGGCCATCCTGGCAGCGAGCCAGCGCGCGCCCGGCCTCGCCTCGACCCTGCTGGCAACGCTGCCGCAGGAACATGAGCGCGCGCTCGGCGGCTGGCATGCCGAATGGCCGACCTTGCCGGAGCTGTTTCGGATTGCGGGAGCCGCGCTCACACACAGCATCATGCTGATGGAAGGCTTGCAGGTCTATCCCCAGCGCATGGCCACCAACATCGAGCTGATGAATGGCCTGACCATGGCCGAGAGGGTAACTTTTGCGCTGGCCGCCCATATCGGTAGGGACAAGGCGCATCATGCGCTGGAAGCGGCCTGCAAGGTAACAGCTGAAACAAGCCAGCATCTGCGCGAGGCGTTGACATCTGACGCCGCGATCGCGGCCATCCTGTCCGCCTCAGATATCGCCGCCCTGTTCGACCCTGTCAGCTATCTTGGCGCGTCGGACATGTTCATCAACCAGATCCTGACAGGCCATGCCACATGGCATGGCGGAGAGCTGCATCTCGAATGAGCATTCTCAACGCGGAGGAACAAGTCATTGCCGCGCGGCCCGATGCCAGCGGCATGGCGATGCGGATCGTTGCTGAAACCGCGCGGCTGATGGGCGCGGAGCGACTGATTCCTGTATCATCGGCCCATATCGATGGCGCGCTCTATCACGGCGATTCCGGCACGCTGTTCGCCGAAGCGCTGGTTGCCGGTGGCGCGAAGCTGGCCGTTCGCGCCACGCTGAATGTTGGCGCGCTTGATCTGCATGGCTGCGCCAAAGTGCGCTTGCCCGATCACGAGCGCGACATGGCAAGGCGCATGATGCGCGCCTACGAGACCATGGGTTGCCAGCCGACATGGACCTGCGCGCCCTATCAGGCCGGCCATCGGCCCGCTGTCGGCAGCGATGTCGCCTGGGGCGAATCCAACGCCGTCGTCTTCTGCAACTCGGTGCTGGGCGCGCGCACCAACCGTTATGGCGACTTTCTCGACATTGCCTGCGCCATTGCGGGACGCGCACCGGATTATGGCCTGCACCGGCCTGAAAACCGCAAGGCGACACTGATTCTGGATGTGCACAGCTTGCCGCAAGCTCTTC
>JANMMX010000130.1:0-20195 GCA_031373605.1 Allobosea sp.
CGCTTCGCCTGAATCGCGGAAGCGGTTGACGATCGGGTAGCGGCGGTCACGACCGAAATTCTTGTGCGTCACCTTCACGCCCGGTGCGGCCTGACGGCGCTTGTATTCAGCCAGATAGAGCAGCCGCTCCACCTTGCGCACGGTTTCGTCATCATGGCCGCGCGCCACGATTTCCACGACACGCATCTCGTGCTCGATCAGGCAGGCGAGAATGTCATCCAGCACGTCATAGGGCGGGAGCGAGTCCTGATCCTTCTGGTTCTCGCGCAGCTCGGCCGTTGGCGGCTTGACGATGATGTTGACCGGGATCACCTCTCCATCAGGGCCCAGCGCGCCTTGCGGCTTCCAGCGGTTGCGCAGGGCGGAGAGGCGGAACACCTCGGTCTTGTAGAGATCCTTGATCGGGTTGTAGCCGCCATTCATGTCGCCATAGAGCGTGGCATAGCCGCAGGACATTTCCGACTTGTTGCCGGTTGTCACCACCATGGGCCCGAACTTGTTCGAAATCGACATGAGGATGGTGCCGCGCGCGCGGCTTTGCAGGTTCTCTTCGGTGATGCCGGGCTTGGTGCCCTGGAACAAGCCAGCCAGCGCTTCCGTGAAGCCTTCGACAACAGGCGCAATCGGCACCACCTCGTAACTGACGCCCAGTGCCTTGGCGCAACCTTGCGCATCCACCAGCGAATCCTGCGCCGTATAGCGATAGGGCATCATCACGCAGCGCACACGGTCCGCACCCAGCGCATCCACGGCCATCGCCGCACAGATGGCCGAATCGATGCCGCCGGAAAGGCCCAGCACGACGCCGGGGAAGCGGTTCTTCTCCACATAGTCACGCAGGCCCAGCATGCAGGCGGTGTAGTCGGCCTTGTCGCCCTCTTCGGCCAAGGCCAGCTCACCCTTGTCGCAATGCCAGCGGCCCGCTTCCTGCCGCCAATGCGTCAGCACCAGCGCCTCGCGGAAGGCCGGGAGCTGATGGGCCATATGCGCGCCTGCATTCAACACGAAGGAGCTGCCCTCGAAAACCAGCTCATCCTGCCCGCCGACCTGGTTGAGATAGACCATGGGCAGGCCCGTCTCCATCACGCGGGCAACTGCGACATTCATGCGCTCGTCGCTGACACCGCGACGATAGGGCGAGCCATTGGGGGCAAGCAGGATTTCGCCGCCGGTCTCGGCCAGACACTCCACCACCTCGTCGGTCCAGATGTCCTCGCAGATCGGCAGGCCGAGCCGCACCTTGCCACGGAAGACCACCGGGCCCGGCATGGGGCCGGGCGTGAAGACGCGCTTCTCGTCGAAGACGCCATAATTCGGCAAATCGACCTTGAAGCGCACCGACTGGATGACGCCGCCATCAAGCAGCACATAGGCGTTGTAGAGCTTGCCATCCTCGACCCATGGCAGGCCGACCAGAACGCCAGGTCCGCCATCAGCCGTCTCGCGTGCCAGCGTCTCACACATCTTGCGGCAGGAATCCTGGAAGGCCGGCTTCAGCACCAGATCTTCCGGCGGATAGGCCGACAGGAACAGTTCCGGGAACATCACCAGCTCTGCGCCCATCGCTGCAGCTTGCGCGCGAGCAACCCGCAACTTTTCGGCATTGCCAGCCACATCGCCAACGACAGGGTTGAGCTGGGCGAGCGCGATCAGGAGAGATGCTTGTGTCATGCAGCCGATTTAACCTGTCACCTGTTTGGCAGCAATGCGGCAAAGCGGGATCGGGCATGCAGCGCGCTGGACGCCTGCCGCCCACACATCGTTCAGGCGGTCGCTGCGTCTTTAACCGAGCGTTAGGGTTACTCGATCATGAATAGCGACGGAGCAGCGTTGCATATGGTCGCGTCGGGTCGCGTCCCTGCTCCGGGAGAGAGACATGCGTACCTTGTCCGCTTCAGGTCTTCGCGCCGCTGGCATCATTGCCTCAGGTCTGGCATCTGCAGGTGTCCTGGCTTTGACTGGCAGCGCCGCACAGGCCGCCGACTATAACGGCCTTCGCGGCTCGCAGATCGAGCAGACCCCGCAGCCGCCATCAGACATGTCTTCCGACATCAATTGGGGAGGCGTCTACATCGGCGGCACGGGCGGGTTTTCCCAAAGCCGTTTCAGCACCGACAAGGGTGTGATGGACATTGCCAATGGCGTGTTCAACAGCTCAACCGCTCTCAGCATTTTCAACCCGGGGCAGATGGCGCTCATTCCCGCCAGGCGCGACAGCGGCGTCACTTTCGGTGCCATTGCCGGCTACAACATGATGTTTGGCGACGTCATGCTGGGCGCAGAAATCGACTATAATCGCGTGGGGCAGGAGACCAAGGCTGGCACGTTCGAGCCACGCCAGGCAGGTCCCGAGCGCGTTATCACCGCCACGACACAGAACGCCCGCCTGAATGACTATTTCTCGGCTCGCATCCGCATGGGCTATGCGATGGGCAGCTTCATGCCCTTCGTCACTGGCGGTCTTGCCGTCGGTCGTTTCGACACCAACGTCTCGGCCTATGGTGACTACCAGTTCCAGAACCCGGCAGGCTCGGGAATCTACGCCAGCTACCTGAGCTATCCCAAGACGCTTGGTGGCCCGAAGAAGGACTCCTATGGCTACGGCATGAGCCTTGGTGGCGGTCTCGACATGGCTGTTACCGAGAACATCATCGTGCGCGGCGAGTATCTCTACACCCGCTTCAACGATGTCGATGGCATCACCGTTGGCATGAACACAGCGCGCGTGGCAGCTGCCGTGAAATTCTGACGGCCAGCAGACCGGTCAAACTCTCGGGTCCAGTTCATGGGTCCAGTTCATGGGTCGCAGCCAGCCGGTTGCGGGCCTTTTCCGTGCAGACTGCCCTGAAATCTGCATGGCCTTGTGCGTGATGCATGTGGCTGAAGCCGCCGCGAAGCTCTCCCTTTGGCGCCACGGCCCAGTCCCAGCTTGCATCTGGATCGGAAAGCACCAAGCCATGCAGCAGATCGACCGTTTCGGTGACCGTGCCCGCGCCGTCGCACTCGGTATAGGCGACATCGGTCAGCAGGCAGATGCGCGCCTCGAAACCTGCGCAGTCGGCCAGGTGCCAGTCGATCACAGTGCGGCAGGGGTCGGGTGCCAACAGCTTGGCGAGACCGGGCCGACGCTCGATCAAGTCTGCCACCGGCAGTGGCAGCTGTGACAGCACGTTCGCAGAAATGACGAGATCAATGCCGGGATATTCCTGAAGATCGGCAAGTGGTGCGATACGCGCGGTTGCGCTGCCTTCCAGCAAGCGGCCAAGCCCGGTCAGTTCGCGTGTTTCCAGGACCACGTTGCTGAACCTGCGAACGCGCAGCCGCAGCGGCAGCAGATGCACGGCATCGACCAGTATGACGCGCCTGAACGCAGCACAGAGCGCCTCAAGCGGAATGTCTCGCGCCAGCCCCGAGCCCAGCACGACCACTGTGTCGCGCCGTGCCAGCGCTGCCATCGCCTTGTGAACAACTGCATGGCATTGCGCCTCATGCGCGGCCCAATCGGTCTTGCGCCTGCGACCGCGCGACCAGAGCCGAACACTATCGCCCAGCAGGCCCATGCGCCGGATGACGCGCGGCACTGGCGTTGTCAGCCAGATGGCAAACTCGGCCAGCACCGGCAGGCGGCTTATTCAGCCGCCTCGACTTCCGGACGCACCCGACCCTGCCGCTCGCGCTTCACAAGTTCCGCCACAAGGAAGGCCAGTTCCAGCGCCTGCTCGGCGTTGAGGCGCGGATCGCAGAAGGTGTGATAACGGTCATTCAGGTCGGCATCGGTCAGCGCGCGTGCGCCGCCGGTGCATTCGGTGACGTTCTTGCCTGTCATTTCGAGATGGATGCCACCGGCATAGGTGCCTTCGGCCTGGTGGACGGCGAAGAAGTTCTTCACCTCGCTGAGGATGAGGTCGAAGGGCCGCGTCTTGTAGCCAGAGGCCGCAGCAATCGTGTTGCCGTGCATCGGATCGCAGGACCACACCACCTCGCGACCCTCGCGCTTCACGGCGCGCACCAGCGCGGGCATGTGGTCGAACACCTTGCCGGCACCAAAGCGCGCGATGAGCGTGATGCGACCGGCCTTGTTCTCGGGATCGAGACGCTCCAGCAGCTTCACCAGATCATCTGGCTTCAGCGTAGGCCCGCACTTCATGCCGATCGGGTTCTGGATGCCGCGGAAAAACTCGACATGCGCATGGTCCAGCTGTCGGGTGCGGTCGCCAATCCAGACCATGTGGCCGGAGGTGTCATACCAGTTGCCCGTCGTCGAATCGACGCGGGTCATCGCCTGCTCGTAGCCCAGCAGCAGCGCCTCGTGGCTGGTGTAGAAATCGGTGATCCGCATCTCGGGATGCGTTTCCGGATCGATACCGATGGCGCGCATGAACTCCATCGTCTCGGTGATGCGCTCGGCCACCTCACGGTAGCGGCTGGACTGCGGCGTGTCCTTGACGAAGCCCAGCATCCAGCGATGCGCATTGTCGAGATTTGCATAGCCGCCGGTCGCGAAGGCGCGGATCAGGTTCAGCGTTGCAGCCGACTGGCGATAGGCCTCCAGCTGGCGCTTGGGATCAGGAATCCGTGCCTCTGGCGTGAAGGCATTGTCGTTGATGATGTCGCCGCGATAGCTCGGCAAGGTCACGCCGTTGATCGTCTCGCTGTCGGACGAGCGCGGCTTAGCGAACTGGCCGGCCACGCGACCGACCTTCACCACAGGTGCGCCACCGGCGAAGGTCAGCACCACAGCCATCTGCAGGAACAGACGGAAAAAATCGCGGATGTTGTCGGCCGAATGCTCGGCGAAACTCTCGGCGCAATCCCCCCCCTGCAGCAGGAAGGCCTCGCCCTTTGCGACTTTGGCGAGCGCCTTCTTCAGCTTGCGCGCCTCGCCAGCAAAAACAAGCGGTGGAAACCCGGCCAACTGGCTTTCGACAGCGACCAGGCTGGCAGCATCCGGATACGCCGGCATCTGCACCACGGGCTTGGCTCTCCAGCTGTCTGGCGTCCAGTGTTCGGTCATGGTCTCACTCCAACTCAATCGCGGGCCATGCCTGCTGGATGGCCGCGTTCTTCACGATGTCTGGCTTATAGTGTCTCGCCTTCCGCATGGCCATGGCCGTTTGCAGTCGGGAAACCGGGCAATCACCCGCGCGGCCGGCGCATCGTCACCAGTTCTTCGGCAGCACTCGGGTGCAGCGCGATGGTGCGGTCGAAATCCGCTTTTGTCGCACCCATGGTCACCGCGATGGCGACCGACTGGATGATCTCGCCCGCATCATGGCCGATCACATGCACGCCCAGCATCCGGTCGCTGGCAGCGTCCACCACCAGCTTCATGTAGATGCGCTCGCTGCTGCCTGAGATGGTTGCTTTCATCGGGCGGAATCCGGCCTCGAACACCTGGACTCGATGCCCGCGCGCCACGGCCTCCTGTTCGCCCAGGCCCACCGTGCCGATTTCCGGCGTGGTGAACACAGCAGATGCCACCAGCGCATGGTTCATCGTCCATGGTGTGCCGCCGAAGGTGCTGTCGGCAAAGGCATGGCCCTCGCGAATGGCGACCGGAGTCAGGTTGATGCGGTTGGTCACATCGCCGACGGCATGGATCGATGGAACACTCGTCTGCGACGCTGCATCGACGATAATCTCCCCGAACTTGCCCATGGCGACGCCTGCAGTCTCCAGCCCAAGCCCCCGCGTGTTGGGACGGCGCCCGGTGGCGACCAGCACGACATCGGCTTCCATGACGCTGGCGTCGGACAGAGTGGCGCGGATGCCGGTCGCCGTCTTGTCCAGCCGCGAGATCGTGGTGCCAAGTTTCAGGTTGATCCCGCTATGGGCCAAGGCATCGCGCAGTCGGGTGCGGATATCCTCGTCAAAGCCACGCAGCACATTGTCGCCGCGATGGATGACGGTGACCTCGACGCCAAGCCGCACAAAAACCGAGGCAAACTCCAGTGCGATATAGCCCCCGCCAACCACGATCATGCGCTTGGGCAAGGTTTCCAGATGGAAAATCTCGTTGGACGAGATGCCCAGTTCGCCTCCGGGAATGGCCGGCTCGAAGCTTGGCCACCCGCCGGTTGCAACCAGAATGTGCCGGGCTGTGACCTCGCGCCCGCTTGTGGCCAGCCTGACACTGTTGGGGCCTGTGACCACGGCACGCTCGGTGACGATGTCCACGCCTGCGCCTTCCAGCCCCTTGCGATAGAGCCCGGAGAGACGCGTCACCTCATTGGCCACGGCATCGCGCAGTGTGGGCCAGTCGAAGCGTGGCGTGGGAACGGTCCAGCCGAAACCCCTGGCATCGGCAAATTCGTCGGCAAAGCGGCTGGCATAAACGAATAGCTTTTTCGGCACACAGCCGCGGATGACGCAGGTGCCGCCAATGCGGTCCTCCTCTGCAATCATGACCTTTGCGCCATGGCCACCAGCGATCCGCGCCGCGCGCGTGCCCCCGGAGCCTGCGCCAATCACGAAGAGGTCCACGTCATAAGCGGTCATGCATCACCCTTGTTCATTGTCTCGCGCCGTTGCGATTTCTGGCGCTGCGATTCTTGGCGTTTCGATTCTTGGCGCAAGCTGCGCAACCAGCAGCCGGCAGTCGCCAGACCGGCAATCCACCAGCCCTGCCAGGCGCCATGGCCCACCATCGCGACTGCAAGCGCACCGACCATCAAAGCCAGATGTGGCGCCATTATCGCTCTCGCAAGTTGCGCCAGCGCGGGGGCAAGGGCGAGCCCGGCGCATAGCAGCAGCAGCGCGCCCGGCAGCCCCGTTTCGGCCCAGACCTGCACAGTTGCGCTGTGCGGATGGCCCACGCCGAGCAGAACGCGCCGATCTGGCGGCACCTCTCCGGCCACCGGGTGCCGGTCCATCGCGCCCGAGGTGCCGAAGCCGGCGCCGGTGAACGGTCGGGCGCGGATGGCCTCGCCAAAACTCAGCCAGATGTCGACCCGGTCGCGCGAATGGGAATCTTTCAACTGCGCATGGGTTGCGGCGGGAATGGCGCGCTCTGCGATCTCGCCCATGATGGGTGCACTGACCAGCGCCACGAAAAATCCGGCGGCGACCAAGACCAGTGTGAGACGCGGCAGAAGAAGGGTGAGACCCCAGACAAACACGACGGTCGCCAGGCCGAGCTTGGCCGCGCCACTCTCGGAACTCATGATCGCCGTGCAGACGGTCGCAACGACACCAAGAGCGAGCAGCCGAAGTGCCGGATTGGAACCGCGCGCCAATGCGGCGACAGCAGGTACACCAAGCAGCAGGCAAACAAGCAAGGTGCGGTTGAAGATCGCGCCATCCGGCCGCAAGCCCAGCGCCAACCGCCACGCATTGCCATTGCCGATCTCCGCCAGCGCAAGCAAGCACGTTGCGATGATCGACAGGCCCAGCGCGGGCGCGGCCCAGCGCGGTGTCGCATTTGGCCAGGCCGAGGCCAGAACAAGCCCGCAGATCGCCGGCAGCAACGCCTCGCCGAGCGCGAAGAGGCTGGCAGGCGACCGATGGCTCCAGCTGATCGAGATCAGTGCAAATGCGAGGAACAGCAGCAGGGCGATGCCGCAGGGGTGCCGGATGGCATGTCCAATGTTTGCTTGCAGACGACCCAGCCGACCGTCTGCAACAGCAGAAGTCAGCATGGCCGCGCTCGCCAGAACCAGCATCAGTGGCGCTGAGCGGTTGGCCGCCCACATGACCAGCGGCATCAATGCCAGCAAGGCAAAGGCTAGCCGTTCGCTCATGGCGGCAAGAGGACTTGGAAAAGAATACATCGTCGCCCGAATACGCGATCTGCGTGCCTCGTGCCAGCCTGCCGGGGCGGGCTATCGATCGCTCCGCGCAATTGTTTCACTGGATTGTTTATTCTGCGGCAATTGATTGAAAGCGCGGCGGCATGTGCATAGTGTGACCGGGAACAAACAAGCGGCAACGTCCGCACAGGGAGGAACTTGAAACATGAAACATTTTCTGATGCGCAGTGTCGTTACCGCTGTGGCTGTTGCAGGCTTTGCGACTGCGGCCTTTGCCCAGCTTGAGCTGAAGATCATGGCACCTGCCGCGCCCGGCGGTGGCTGGGATGGCACGGCCCGTTCCATGCAGACGGCGCTGACGGCTGCTGGCATTGCCAAGAGCGCGCAGGTCACCAATGTCGCTGGCGCCGGTGGCACGATTGGCCTGGCCCAGTTCATCAACAGCACAAAGGGTGATGGCACGCAGTTGATGGTCAACGGCTTCGTCATGGTCGGCTCGCTGCTGACCAACAAGTCGCCCGTCTCACTCGATGATGTCACGCCAATCGCGCGCCTGACCGCTGAAGCGCTGGTCATCGTGGTGCCGACCGCCTCGCCGATCAAGGATGCCAAGGGTCTTGCTGACGCGATCAAGGCCGACATCGCGAAGGTGACTTTCGCAGGCGGCTCGGCTGGCGGTGTTGACCATATCCTGGCCGCCCTGCTCGCTGGCACGGTCGGTGCCGACGGCGCCAAGGTGAACTATGTGCCGTTCTCCGGTGGCGGCGAGGCCCTTGCGGCCATCATGGGCGGCCGTGTCACCGCCGGCATCTCCGGCTGGGGCGAGTTTGAAGGCCAGATCAAGGCCGGCACCTTGCGTGCCATTGCCGTGACCTCGGCTGCCAAGCTGGCCGGTAACCCCACGCCCACGCTGAAGGAGCAGGGCATCAATCTGGAACTCCTGAACTGGCGCTCTGTTGTGGCTGCTCCCGGCATCAGCGCTGACCAGAAGAAGGCCTTGTCAGAAGCCATCGACAAGATGGCCAAGTCGTCGCAGTGGCAGGACATCCTGAAGCAGCGCGGCTGGGACGATGCCTATCTCCCCTCGCCCGCTTTTGACGCCTTCCTGAAGGATGAGCAGGTTCGCGTTGCCGGCGTGCTGAAGGCTGTTGGTCTGGTCAAGTAACGCGCGAGGTGGCGGCTGGGGCCAGCCGCGCTTGCCCTGACACGTCTTCGGATGCGGACTGCCTTTCACGAGGCGTTCCGCATCCGGTTTGTCTTGAAACCGGATATTCTTCTCGCCACTATTCTACACGAAATTTACGGGGGTTCTGTCATGGCAACACCGGCATCAGGCACACGGAAACTGGACATTGCGGGTCTGGTCATGGCTGCGATCCTGCTGGCGCTCGCAGGTCTGCTCTGGCGCGAGGCGGCCATCATGGATGCGGCGCGCAGCGTGACCTACGGTGTGGGACCAACAGCCGCGCTCAAGGCCGTAGCCATCGGCCTACTGATTCTGTCATTGGCCACAGGCGTTTCAGCCCTGCGCGCCACCGGGCGCGACGAGCCAGAGCCGATGAACGGCACACCTGTCTGGATCATCATGGCGGCTTGCGCATTTATGATCGCCTGCCTTCGCCTTGGCGGCGGCTTTGTGCCGGCAACGGCTGTACTTTTCGCAGCCACGGCAACAGCGTTTGGCCGCCGCAACATCCTCGCCGATCTCGGCATCGGCCTTGTGCTGGCGACCTTCATCTACCTGCTGTTTTCCAAGCTCCTGACGCTGACCCTGCCGCAAGGCCCCTTTGAACGCCTGCTCGGCTGAGGACGTGACATGGAAGCCCTGACAGGCCTCGGCAACGGCTTTCTCGTTGCCTTTCAGTTCAACAACCTGCTGTTCTGCTCTATCGGCGTGCTGCTGGGCACAGCGGTTGGCGTGCTGCCTGGCATTGGCCCTGCGCTGACAGTCGCGCTGCTGCTGCCCATTACCTTCAAGCTGGATCCGGCAGGCTCGCTCATCATGTTCGCGGGCATCTATTATGGCGCGATGTATGGCGGCTCGACCACGTCGATCCTCATCAATGCGCCGGGCGAAAGCGCCTCGATGGCGACTGCGCTGCAGGGCAGCAAGATGGCGAAGAATGGCCGCGCCGGTCCGGCGCTTGCCACAGCCGCCATCGGCTCTTTTGTGGCGGGAACGATCGCCACGGCGGGCATCGCCTTTCTTGCACCCATCATGGTCAAGATCGCGCTGCTGTTCGGGCCGGGCGACTATTTTGCTCTCATGGTTCTGGCCTTCGTCACTGTTTCGGCAACCTTTGGCGATTCACCGCGCAAGGGCATGGTCAGCCTGTTTCTCGGGTTGACGCTTGGCCTGATCGGCATTGACAAGCTGACCGGCCAGGCAAGGCTGGCCTTCGGCGTGCCGGACCTGCTGGATGGCGTCGAAATCACCACGCTGGCCGTGGGGCTTTTCGCAATCGGCGAGGCGCTCCATGTCGTCTCCCAGCGCGGGCGTGTCGATGACGAGTTGGTCGCGATCAAGGGCTCGATCATGATGACGGCGGAAGACTGGCGCCGTTCCTGGAAGCCCTGGCTGCGCGGCACGCTTTACGGCTTCCCGATTGGTGCCCTGCCCGCAGGCGGCGCCGAAATCCCCACTTTCCTGTCCTATTCGACCGAGAAGAAGCTCTCGAAGAACCCGCAGGAATGGGAAACGACTGGCGCCATCGAGGGCGTGGCTGGTCCGGAAGCAGCCAACAATGCCTCGGTGGCTGGAACGCTTGTGCCGCTGCTGACGATTGGCCTGCCAACTTCGGCGACAGCCGCCATCCTGCTGGCTGGCTTCCAGCAATATGGGCTGAACCCCGGCCCGCTGCTTTTTGCCGAAAAGCCCGATCTGGTCTGGGGCCTGATCGCCAGCCTCTTCATCGCCAACACACTGCTGGTGGTGCTCAACCTGCCGCTGGTGGGCATGTGGATCCAGTTGCTCAAGATCCCGACGCCCTGGCTCTATGCCGGCATCCTGGTGTTCGCCACCATGGGCACGATTGCGACCAAACCGTCGGTGGTCGAGCTATCCATGCTGGTCGGCTTCGGTTTCATCGGCTTCCTGATGCGGCGCCATGGCTATCCGGTGGCGCCAATGGTGGTGGGGCTGATCCTTGGGCCCATGGCTGAATCGCAGCTGAGACGTGCACTCCAGATCAGCCTGGGCGACCCGATGGTGCTGCTGGAAAGCCCGATTTCGGCGACGATCCTCGCCATCTCGGCGGTGGCCCTGATTGCGCCATTCGCGCTGCAAGGCCTGTCAAAGTTCAAGGCGAGCGAAGACTAGGCACTTTGAAAGAAACGGCCTGACAAAGCAAAACTCCGCCGGGATGACCGGGCGGAGTTTTGTGTTCCAAGCCGTCAGTGCGAGCGCGAGACGGCTCAGAGATTGTGGCCGCGCTTGCGCATTTCGTCAGACATGATCTTGAACAGCGCATCGCTGGTGCGGATCGACCAGGGCTGAAGCTCGGTGAAGATGTCGTTGATCGCCAGCGGACGCGTCGCATTGTAGCGCTTGCCCACTTCGGAGTTGAAGAAGGTCGAAATGGCGGTCAGGTCCGCTTCCGACATGCGGCGGGCAAAAATGCGGGCAGACGAATCGATCATCTCGTCCCGCCGCTTGTCAGCTTCGCCCTTCAGCCCATCAAGAACTTCGGTCAGGTCCTTGGCGATTTCAGGCCGCGTGGTGCCGATGGACTGGCGCACCCGATCCTTGAACTCGTCGTAAATTCCCGCGAATGAGGCCGAAATGCCGGAAGAGACGATGACGTCGCGGGCAACTTTCAGATGCTCGGCGCTGGGTGCCTGCTGGGCCATTGCCGGCACAGAGACGGCGAGCGGCGCAGCAATTGCGCACACAAGGGAAGCAGCCACCATGGCCACGGCAAAACGGGGACGAAACATCATGAACCTCATCTTCAGGGGCAAAAGCCCGATCTCGGGCAGCAACGACTGACCCGTTGTCAGCAGCGACGCAGCATGGCAGCCATATCAGACCTTGCCTTGCAACGTCATCCCCTCGGGGGTTGCAATTGCAGCATCCGTTGTCAGCTCGATGAACAGACTTAGACGCCATCACGCCACCAAATACCGGCGAGAGCGGGCGACAGAGCCTGACAATCGGGACACCTGCCGAAAGCCGCCGAGCAGGCAATGGCTGTCATCTGTGACGAGATTGCGGCGCGCACCACCCATCTGCTGCACGACGTTAGCAGCACTGCTGCGCGTCAGTTGGCCTGCTGGCGACGGCCCGGGGTGCTGATGGAAAGCCGAAAGACGCGACAGACCGGTCGCGCCTCTTCTGGCCTGCGATCTGTTCCCAGCCTGGCCGTCAGGCACCCAGGCCGCCGAGCATCATGTACTTGATCTCGACGAACTCATCCATGCCGTGCTTGCCGCCCTCGCGGCCGAGGCCTGACTCCTTGACGCCGCCGAAAGGCGCCACTTCTGTGCCCAGGATTGGTGCATTGATGCCGACCATGCCGTATTCCAGCGCTTCCGCAACGCGGAAGGCGCGGCCGAGATCCTTGGTGTAGAAATAGCTGGCAAGGCCGAACTGCGTGGCATTGGCCAGTTCCACCACTTCATCCTCGGTCTTGAAGCGATAGACAGGTGCAATCGGCCCGAAGGTTTCCTCGCGCGTCACCAGCATCTTGGTGGTGACATTGGCGAGCACCGTCGGCTCGTAGAAGGTGCGGCCCAGCGCATGGCGCTTGCCGCCAGTAACAACACGCGCGCCGTTGGCGACGGCGTCGGCAACGTGCCGCTCCACCTTCTCGATTGCCTTCATGTTGATGAGCGGCCCCTGCATGACACCGACCTCGGTGCCGTTGCCGACCTTCATCTTGATGACCTCGCTGGCAAAACGCTCGACGAATTCGTCATAGATGCCATCCTGCACAAAGACGCGGTTCGAGCAGACGCAGGTCTGGCCCATGTTGCGATATTTGGCGATGACGGCGCCTTCGACCGCTTTGTCGAGATCGGCATCATCAAACACGATGAAGGGGGCATTGCCGCCCAGTTCCAGACCAACGCGCTTCACGGTGGAGGCCGCCTGCTTCATTAGCAGCTTGCCCACATCGGTGGAGCCGGTGAAACCGACAAAACGCACCGCCGGATGCGAGGTCATCACGCCGCCAATGGCCGGCGCGTCGCCCGTGATGATGTTGAGCACGCCAGCCGGCAGGCCGGCGCGATGGGCAAGCTCAGCCAGCGCCAGCGCGGTCAACGGCGTGTCGGGTGCAGGCTTGACCACGAAGGTGCAGCCCGCCGCAATGCCGGGCGAGCATTTGCGCGTAATCATGGCGGCGGGGAAATTCCACGGCGTGATCGCGGCGCAGACACCGATGGGCTGCTTCTGGATGATGATTTTCGAGTTGGGGAAAGGCGAGGGAATCGTTTCGCCATAGATGCGCTTGGCTTCTTCCGCATAAAACTCGACGAAGGAGGCTGCGTAGGCAATCTCGCCGCGCGACTCGGCCATCGGCTTGCCCTGCTCGCTCGTCATGATGAGCGCCAGGTCCTCCTGGTTCGCCATGATGAGCTCGAACCACTTTTTCATGATGACAGAGCGTTCTTTGGCGCTGCGCCTGGCCCATGGCTTGAAGGCCTTCTGCGCAGCCTCGACGGCGACCGTCGCTTCTTCGGCGCCAAAACGCGGCACATTGGCCAGCACAGCACCGGTGGCTGGGTTCTCGACCGGGTCTGTGCCCGCACCGATCCATTGACCATCGACATAGCACTGGGATTTCAGGAGTGAGGGGTCTTTGAGAGCGAGCATGGCTGTCTGATCCTGAAAAGAGGGGCGCGCGGAAGGTTCGCCGCAGAAGGCCGCAACGATCTGGCGCTTCTAGCATGGCTCGGCAAGTGATGCGACGTGAGGCCCATGCAAGGCCTGCCACGCCAGATGCATGGACGGGCCCGCTCAGCGTGCAGGCGGGGTGCAGACCACCTTGTCTTCAAACACGTAGCAGATGCTCATTTCGCCCGTCATCCGGTTGACCCGGAAGATGCCGCCCTCGCGCTCATGCCGCGAGGCCACCAGCGTGTATTCACCCTGCGTCTGCGCACCTGCGCCCTCGCCTGCCGGGAAACAAAGCGTGAGGCCGACGCTGCCCTCCTTCAGGCCATACTGGCAGGCCGCGACCTCGCCTGTGGCCTTCTCGATCCGGTAGATGCGGTTGAGGTCGTTCTGCGGCGCGGGAACAAAATCATAGGCACCGGCGAAAGCAGGCGAGGCGGCCAGCACCGATGCAATGCAAACCACGCTTTTCAGCATCCGGAACAAGGACATGGGGCAACGCCTCTCAGGTGATTCTCAGAGAGGAACCCTATCACGGCCCTTCGCCCTTGCCTGCCCGGCACTTGCCTTAAAACGGCGAATGGGCCTTGAAGCGTGCAACACATTGCCAAAGCCGGAGTTGCCCCGATGCCAGCCACCACAGCCGCCAGCCTGCCCCCTATCGTCGTTTTTGATCTCGATGGCACATTGGCGGAGACCGCGCCCGACATCATGCGCGTGCTCAACGTCATTCTGGTCAGGGAGGGTCTGAGCGCCCTGCCGGTCGCCAAGGCGCGTGATCTGGTGGGGGCGGGAGCGCGCGCGCTGCTGGAGCGCGGTTTTCGCGTGCGAGGACGGGAATTGACGCCGGAGCGGCTCGAAGTGCTGTTTCTGGATTTTCTCGAAATCTATGCCGAGAGTCCGGTGGCAGACAGCCATCTGTTCGATGGCGTGGCCGCAGCGATGGCGCAGCTCGCAGAGGAGGGTTATCTGCTGGCCGTCTGCACCAACAAGCCGATCCGGCATACGCGGCTGATTCTGGAAGCCTTCGGTGTGGCAGACCAGTTCGCCTATGTTGCCGGGCGCGACACGTTCGATTTCTGCAAGCCGGACCCGCGACACCTGACCGAAACCATCCGGCTGGCGGGCGGAAACCCGGCACGGGCTGTGATGATCGGCGATTCGCGCACCGACATCGCGACGGCGCAGGCCGCGGGCATTCCGGTGATTGCCGTGCCGTTCGGCTATACGGATGTGCCGGTGGAGACATTGCATCCGGACATCGTGATCCAGCATTTCGATGAACTGGCAGCTGCCATACGCAGGCTTGTTCCTCCGCAGGCTGGCTGATCTCATACAGACGCGATGTGAGGGCCGGAATGGTGGGCGCGACAGGGATTGAACCTGTGACCCCTCCCGTGTGAAGGGAGTGCTCTCCCGCTGAGCTACGCGCCCATTCCGATGCGGTGTTGGTGAGCGGTGTCCTAGGCGGATGGCGCGGCGACGTCAAGAAAGCTTCGCGCCTTGTGCGATAAAGTGGCGCAGTCGCACGACGAAGCCTTGTGGCTTTAGGGCAACGTTCATCAATTTCAAGCTCACTCTCACGCTCCCGTGAAGAGGCTCACATTGCGCTGCAACACCGAGTCTGACAGTTTGCGGCGGTCTTTTGTATGGTGTGGCGTCGATCGCGTTGATGCAGCCAGATGATTTGTTTGAGGATCACATGAACCGAATTGCATTGGCGGCTTTAACCGCTTTTGGCTTGCTTGCCTCGGCCCCGATGGCAGCTGCTTATGAAATCGATCCACTGACGCGCATGCCGCTGATCCAGAATCCGGATGCCTTCAAGGCGCAGGCCACGGCCATCCCGCGTCAGATCGTGTCCTATTCCGGCAAGGAGCGTGCTGGCACCATCGTGGTCGACACCAAGGATCGCCGCCTTTATTTCGTGCTGGGTGACGGCACGGCCATGCGCTACGGCGTCGGCGTCGGTCGCCCCGGCTTTGAATGGGGTGGCTCAATGGCCATCACCCGCAAGCAGGAATGGCCAACCTGGACCCCGCCTCCGCAGATGATCAAGCGCCGCCCTGACCTGCCGCGCTTCATGCCCGGCGGACCCGAGAACCCGATGGGCGCACGCGCGCTGTATCTGGGCTCCTCGCTTTATCGCATCCATGGCTCGAACGAGCCCGAGACCATCGGTCAGGCCGTCTCCTCCGGCTGTATCCGCATGGTCAATGATGACGTGATCGACCTGTTCGAGCGCGCCAAGGTCGGCACACGCGTCGTCGTGATGCGCTGAGCCGGTTGTGCTGAACTGATTTCGAAAAAGGCCGGCCGCGAGGCCAGCCTTTTTCATTTGCGGCGCAGGATCGGCTCACGTGACAGGCTTTGCGCCTCCAGCGCGTCGCAATAGGCCTGCATCAAGCGGTCCTGATCCTGTCCCATCTCGCGAAGTGTGTCCCAGCCATAGATGCCGGTGTCGTGCATGTCGTCGAAGACGAGTTTCACGGCATAGTGGCCAACCGGCTCGACCCTGATGATCTCGACATTGCGCTTGCCGGGAATGGTTTTTTTCTGGCTCGGGCCATGCCCCTGCACCTCGGCCGAGGGGCTTTCGACGCGCAGCAGTTCGGCCGGAATGGTCACGCTGACGCCATCATCGAACAGCACGCAGAGGCTGCGCTTGTCCCTGGCGAGCTTCAGCTCGGTCGGCCAATGCTGGTTGTTCATGTTCAGGGCCTTGTGCGTTATGGATCTGCGCTGGAAGAATGGGTTGACCAATCTGATGGCAAGACACATCTGTAAAGTCCAATGAAAGCGGGATGCCGCGCAACATGTCGCAACTCACCCAACACCCAGCCGCAACAGGCACGCCACTGATCGACCCATTCGGTCGCGTGGTTGACTACCTGCGCATTTCGGTCACGGATCGCTGCGATTTCCGCTGTGTCTATTGCATGTCGGAGGATATGAGCTTTCTGCCCAAGCGCGATCTCCTGACGCTTGAGGAAGTGGACCGTGTGGCGTCAGCCTTTGTGGCGCGCGGCACGCGCAAGTTGCGCATCACCGGTGGCGAGCCGCTGGTCCGGCGCGACATCATGCAGCTGTTCCGTTCGCTCTCGCGCCATCTCGACAGCGGCGCCCTCTCAGAGCTGACGCTGACCACCAATGGCTCGCAGCTTCGCCGCTACGCCTCGGAACTCTTTGATTGCGGTGTCAGGCGCATCAATGTCTCGCTCGACACGCTTGATCCGGACAAGTTCCGGTCGATCACGCGCTGGGGCGATCTCGCCAAGGTGCTTGATGGCATCGCGGCGGCGCGCGAGGTCGGCATGCGCGTCAAGATCAATGCCGTGGCGCTGAAGGGCGTCAACGAGCACGAGATCGAAAATCTTGTGCGCTGGGCCCATGGTCTGGGCATGGACCTGACCCTGATCGAGGTGATGCCGCTCGGCGAGATCGAGCCTGACCGGATCGACCAGTTCCTGCCGCTTTCGGTTGTGCGCGCGCGGCTGATGGACAGCTTCACCATGGTCGATGATCCGTACCGCACCGGTGGACCGGCACGCTATGTCAGCGTGAAGGAAACGGGCGGCCTGATTGGCTTCATCACGCCGATGACGCATAATTTCTGCGAGAGTTGCAACCGCGTGCGCCTCACCTGCACCGGCACGCTCTACATGTGCCTCGGTCAGGAAGATGCGGCGGACCTGCGCGCGCCGATCAGGGCCGCGAAAGATGATGTTGCCCTGCACAGGGCCATTGACGAGGCGATCAGCCGCAAGCCGCAGGGGCATGACTTCGTGATTGACCGCCGCCGCAACCTGCCCGCCGTGGGGCGCCACATGAGCGTGACGGGCGGCTGACGCATCAGAGGCAGGCCTTCAGGACTCGATCACAAGAGCTCGGCCTTCAGAACCCGGCCCTCAGAACTTGTAGGCCATGCGCACAGCGCCCCAATGGCGGCCATTGACGCTGACGGGCGCGTCCACTTCCCGCATTGCGACTGTTCTTCCGTTGCCCATGTCGCGGTTGTAGGACTGGATCAGGAAGGTGCGCGTCGAGCGGGCCGCCATGATGCCCGAGCGATCATCGAAAATCCGCCGGTTGCGGGAATTGGCCATGTTCCACGCAGTGTCGCCGAGGCGCTGCGGTTGCGAATAGATGCGGTTATGCACGGGGATATAGCCATTGCGGTCAATCGCCAGCGCAAAGACCATGTTGGGGTCCGAGCCGAGCACCGCTTCCATATAGTCAGGCAGCACTGCCTCCAGCACAGCCAGGGCCCGGTTGCGCAGCTGCAGCGGCGCCGTGTTGGCGATGGCCTCGTAGGCGACATCGAACATGTCGTCCTCGCTGAGGCGCGCCTCGGTTATCGCCTGTTTCATCCTGGCAGAAATGGCTTCTGCAAAGCCCTGGGCACGCTCGACAAGCGGCTGATACTCGTTCTGGATCGCGCAGAGACGCGCTGCAAAGGCAGCGGCAAAATCAGCTTCCGGGCGATCAAGAGCCAAATGAATGCCCTGATCGCTCAGCCCGACAATCCGGATGGCTGTCTCGCCAATGCTGTCCAGCCTGATCAGGGCTGGCAGTCCGGTTTTCACAGCCATGCCCGGCACAGTGGCGATCAGCATGCCGCCTGTGCTCAGATCACGCGTGACGACCGCGTGACTGATGCCGCCACAGGTGATCGTGCCGTGGAGTTCCGCCGGGTAACGATCATTCAGGCGACGATCGCCAAAGGCTGTCTGGCGAATGACCGGCACAAAGCGGCGCAGCAAGCCCTGCGCATCATCCGCACCCCCGGCTGTGACGTCGCGCGCCTCATTGCTTTGACGGGCTGCCACCATTGCCGTCTCGTCGATCTCCAGCACCTTGGCAGAGACCGTTTCGACAAACCTTGCTGTTTCATCTGCACGGCGCGTCAGCTCAGCGGCCGCAGCAGCCTGCTCAAGAGAAGCATCGCCAATCGCGGCAAAAACCGGATTGACCGCCCGCACCAGCTCCACGGCCTCGACGACAGCCTTGATGGAGGTTTCCGCGATCTGGCTGAGCTGGCTGATCTGCGCCCGGATGTCATCCACTGCCTTGCGGGCCTCACCCGACAGGTTCTTGACCTCCTGCGCGACAACGGCGAAGCCGCGTCCGGCCTCGCCCGCACGCGAGGCTTCGATGGTGGCGTTCAACGCAAGCAGGTTGGTTTGCCGGGCAATGTCGGCAATGAGGTTGACCACGCCCTGGACATCACTCGAGGCCTTGTCCAGCGCGCCCAGCGACGCACTGGCCAGATTGGCCTTTTCAACGGCCGCATCAAGCCGCTCGCGCGCGCCGACCATCTGTGCGCCGACCTGCTCGGCCGAGGACGAAACCTGACCGGACGCGCTGGCCAGCGCTGAAGCGCCTGTGGCGGCGGTTGCCGCGGCATCGCGCAGAATGCTGATGCGCTGGTGGATGGCGCCAAGACCTGTCTCGACATTTCCGGAAAGATTGCGGGCCTGCTCGAGGCGCTCATTCAGGCCGCGCATGGCGCGCACGACATCAACCTCTATGGCATCGACAGAATCCCGCGAAGCCCGGTCCATTGAACGCGCCGCGGCTTCCGGTTCAGCAACAGCTTCGCGATGCGGCAGGGCCACGAGCCCTTGAAGGTCGGCCCTGGATCGCGGTGTGAACCAGCGGAGGAAGGCACGGGCTGACATGTGGACTTCTCGGTTGAAATTTCAGATTCACATTAAACTTCATATGGTTAATAAATGTTTATCTGTGAATTGTCTTTTGATCGCTTCGCCACCGCCCTGCGCCAGAGAGGTGCGTTCCATGCGCGGATGATGCATGGACCATCGCTTGGCTGCGCCTTATGGATTCAACATGGCCAAAGACGCAGATCACGCGCTGAAAGGGAGCCGACCACAGATGCCAGCCCAAGCCTATGATGTGATCGTCGCCGGTGTTGGCGGCATGGGTTCAGCAACCTGCTGGCATCTGGCCCGGCAAGGCCAGCGTGTGCTGGGGCTGGAACGTTTTGATTTCGGCCATGTCATGGGCTCCTCGCATGGCATGACACGGATCATCCGGCTGGCCTATTTCGAGGGCTCGCAATATGTGCCGCTGGTCAAGCGTGCCCATCAGCTCTGGAAGGAAACAGGCGAACTGGCAGGCACCAAGCTGCTGCATGTCACGGGCTCGGTTGATCTGGCGCCCGAGGGAGCGGGCTTTGTAGAGTCCTCGCGCCAGTCCTGCCTCGATCATGGCCTGGCGCATGAAATGCTCGATGCGCGCGAGGCCATGAAGCGCTTCCCGGCGTTTCATCTGCCGGCTGGCCATATCGGTCTCTGGCAGGCGGATGGTGGCTTCATTGCGTCCGAGAAAGCCATTGTTGCGCATGTTGGCCTTGCCCGCGCCAGGGGCGTCGACATCCGCGTCAACGAGCCCATGCTGGACTGGCACCCGACCGCCGATGGCGGCGTGGTCGTCCGGACAGAAAAAGGCACTTATTCGGCTGGCAAGCTTGTGATCGCATCCGGCCCGTGGATCGAGGAATCGGTGCCCGACCTCAAGCCACACGTGCAGCCGGTGCGGCAATGCGTGGCGTGGTACGCTGTCAGCAAGCCGGAACTCTACACGCCCGA